>JAMOVZ010000380.1 GCA_027061865.1 Desulfobacterales bacterium | reverse complement strand
CTCCACGGTGAGGTGCTCGAACACCCTTCGGCCCTCGATCACCTGCACAATACCCAACTTTGCGATCTGGGCCGCATGTTCGTGGTGGATATACCTGCCCTCATATTCTATGGCTCCATCGGTAACCTCACCGTCTTCTGTCTTAAGCAGTCCGGAGACCGCCTTTAGGGTGGTGCTCTTCCCAGCCCCATTTGCGCCAAGGAGGGCAACAATCCCTCCCCTCGGCACCTCCATAGAGACCCCTTTTAGGACCAAGATCACCTCGTGATAGCGAACCTCAATATTCTTTATTTTCAGTATCGCATCAGATGTATACAAACGCCTGACCTCCTAAGGTTCCAAATCTCTTTTCTCACCCCTTTGGCCCGAGCTCCTGTTTACCAGCCCAGCCACTCTTTCTCCCACTTCTCAGGCCAGCGTGCCTTGAGGTCCACCCTCTCTACTTCCTGGAATTTTCCATCTTTCCACATCTGGACCAAGCAGCCTGTGGCGGGCCTGTGATCATTGGGCGTATAGGTAATTGGCGAGGCCCCCAACCCTATGTCATAGTTACGGAATGTCTCGAAGCCTTTGTACATTATGCCTTCCCTGGTGAGATCACCGGCCTTGTCAGCCCTCTTCATGGCCTCCCAAAGAATCAAGGCATCTCCCCATGCCTGCACTGTCCTTATAAGACGCTTGTTCTGGGGGACACCGGGATTGTACTTCTTTGCAGACTCCACCACCTTGTCCATGTTTTTGTAAGGCTGGCCGTAAAATGCGCAAGGAGTAGCCCCCATTACACCCTCGGCGGCCTCACCTGCTAGCCGGGGTAGATTCTCGTCAAAGCCCCAGTTGTTAATGATCCAGTCCGCCCCAAGGCCTAGAGAATACGCATCCCTCAGAGTGGCAGAAACCGACATGGTCGTGTTTCCATGCCAGCAAAGGTCCGGCTGGAATTTTTTAAGGGCCATGATCTGGCTCTTGGTGTCGAGTGCAAATAGGGAGACGTCCTGGTCAGGGCCGACCTCAAAGCCCAGCATCTTGGCCTGGTCCTTTATGGCCTTGATGGGGGCGCTACAGTATGGAGATGCGAACATGTAAGCGCAGGCAAACCTGGGTTTTCTCTTACCGTAATCAGGGTGTTTGGGCCAAACTTTATCAAACCAGGCAGTGATACAGGCCCTTGCATTGGTTGAATAATCAGAGGCAAAGAAAACATTGAAACGGGTCTTCTTTGGGTCTGTAAGATGGGCCGAGTAGGAAGCCGAGATGTAAGGTATCTTGTCCTTATTCACGGTGGGAGAGAGTGCCTCTGTGTCTCCTGTGCCCCATCCCATAATGGCAATAACCCCCAAGCGCTTCAACAGTTTGTACTTGGTGATGGCCTCTGGAATCCGGTAACCATAGTCAAACCAGGTGTACTTGATCTTTTTGCCGTTAACCCCCCCTTGGGAATTGATATACTTAAATGCCTCTGACATTCCAATCGCATAATCCTTGCCCACGTCAGAGGTTGCTCCAGTGGTATCCATTATACCACCAACCCTCAGTTGCTTGGAGACTGCAAGCCCACTGAAACCTAACACGAGCGCGACAGCCAAGGAAGCAATAAAAAGCCTTATAAGAATTCCCTTTTTCATATGCTCCTCCCCTTCGTTGAAAAGTTACCAAATACCAAAAACCAACGCCTTGGACTAATTCACCTTGATTGCACTCACCACCCCCTTTCTAATAGGAAAATGGCCAGAGGTTAAAATAGTTCTTTATCTGCCACCACCTATAAGCCAACCCATTAGGTTCATATATCAGAAATGCGCAAATGGCTAAACCAAAGGCCGATTCCTTCAAGAAGGCAAAGTCAATCAACAGCTTTGGATAATAGTCTGCCAGCGGGAGGACGGCCAACTGGAGCAGTTCCATTATTATTACCATGAAAACAGAACCGAAAATAGCGCCATGGATTGAACCCACCCCGCCTATTAGGATTACTCCTACCAGCCACAAGGACCAGAACCATGGAAAGTGCTCAGGGCTCAAGGCCGCCGTATTGCTCACCCAGAACGCGCCTGCAACACCCCCCATCACCCCAGCCACGAAAAAGGCCAGCAACTTGTACCAGACCACATTTATCCCTAAGGTCTCGGCAGCAATGTCGTTGTCTCTTATGGCCACCCAGGCCCGGCCCACACGAGACCTCAGAAGGTTTGCCAAAACTATCACCATCAGGGTTACAAAAACCGCCATCAAGTAATATATCTCGCGTTCGGTATCCACCACAATAGGACCAAACTTGATAGTGCCGGGAGGGAGCGAGAATGCCTGTCCCCGCCCTCCGATCTTGCTGATATATTGTGTCAAGATGAAATCCACCGTGATGAACTGTGCAGCCATTGTGGTTAGAATAAGGTAAAACCCCTTAACCTTTGCCGAGGGGAGACCAAATAGCACGCTCCACAGCCCAGCCACTATAGCTGCCACCACGATACTTGTTGGATACGCAAGGCCAGCTTCCACCATCCATGAAGGCCAAGGGAATTGGAGTACCAACAGGGTGCTGGTATAGGCCCCAACGGCGATAAAGGCCGCATGGCCCAGAGTTATGAGGCCGGTGTATCCTATGAGGAGTTGGACCCCTAAGGCCCCCATGGCCGTATAGCCCACCATAGTGGCCACACCTATCCAGTACTCAGGGGCAAACAGCGGAATGCCGATGAATACCACTGCAAGGAGCAAGATCATCTTGAATTTTATAAAATTGGTCTGCCACCATCCCTGGTCTTGCTCATAGGTCTCATGGTAAACTCCACAAGGTAGCCACACACTCGACATATCAATCACTCCTTACCGATATTTCTGCTCCGCTTATGAAGGGCGCTGCTCTCTTTCATCCTTCCTATACCCTCTCTATGCGCTCCCAACCCCATAGGCCGTAAGGCTTAAAGAGTAAGAATACCGTCATGAATGCAAACGGCATAATCTCCTTAACACCCCCAGGGAAATAGGCATCCAGGTAAGTGCCTGAAAGATTTTGGAGAATTCCTATAATGATCCCTCCTACAATGGCTCCCGGCACTGAATTGAGCCCGCCTAACACCACTGCAGGCAAAACTAAAAGGCCTAAATAGCCGATCGATATATTGATCCCATTGATATTCCCCAAAAGGGCGCCGCCCACACCCGCACTTATAAATGCAATGGCCCAGGCCGCCGAATATACGAATCTGGCGCTGATTCCCAGGCTGAGGGCGGCTGTCTCATCGTCGGCCGTTGCCTGCATGGCCAGCCCCCAACGGGTGTATTTGAAGAATGCTACGAATATGATGAGAAGCACTATGGAAAGGATAAATGACCAAAGATATACAGGAGAAACTTGAATAAAGCCTATAGTTATCGGTTTGAGCGCAAATACTGGAGGCTCAAACACCCGGGTATCCGTGCCCCAGATAAATGAAATCATACCCCTGAAAAAAAAGGACAACCCCACGGTTACCATTATGACTGCCAGTATGGGTTCTCCGATGAGCTTGTCAAGGAAGATCCGTTCGGTGAGATATCCCAAGATAACTCCCACCACCATGGTGCAGGCAACAGCCGCTATGAAAGGCATGCCCATCTCATAAAAGGTGAGCGTCACATAGGCGCCAATAAGAGTAAGCTCGCCCATGGCGAGGTTAAGCACGCCGGAGCATTTGTAAATTAGCACCCATCCAAGGGCCACCAGGGCATAGATTCCACCGACCATTATTCCAGTGACCAATGTCATCAAGAAAAGTTCCATCCAGCCTCCCCCCTTAGGTGATTACTTTCCTGATCTTCAAATCCGTCTTGATCCTTTGCTCCCTGCCATCCTCGTAAGTGATGGTGGTATCCATGTGAACCACATCAACTTCTGAATAAAGCGCATCCACGATGTCCTTGTAGCGCTTCTCCACAAAGGCCCTTCTCAGTTTGCTGGTACGTGTTAATTCGTCGTCATCTGCATCGAATGCCTTATATAGATTGACAAATTTTACGATTTTTGCCACTTCCGGAAGATCCTTGTTGGCCTCCTCTATCTGTTTTTGGATCAAGTCATAGACCTGGTCCTTCTGCGACAGTTCCATATAGCTGGTGTAATTGATCTTCTTATCATCCGCCCATTTGCCCACCACATTATAGTCAATGCACATGACAGCGGTTATATAGGGGCGCTTGTCACCAATAACCCAGGCTTCCTGTACATATGGGCTGAACTTGAGTCGAGTCTCCAGATACTGGGGCGAAAAAGGCCTACCATCGCGCAGCGTCATTACATCCTTGGATCTGTCAAACACCACCAAGTGTCCATCTTCATCTATGAACCCCCTGTCTCCCGAATATAGCCAGCCATCTATCAAGGTTTTCTTTGTGGCTTCTTCATTCTTATAATACCCAAGAAACACCGAAGGGCTCTTCGAAATAATTTCACCTTCTTCAGTTATCCTTACCTCAGTCTCAGGAATGGGGATGCCGACCGTGTCAAACTTCACATCACCGTCGCGGTGAACCACTGAAATTCCCGCGATCTCTGTCTGACCGTAAATCTGTTTCAAATTGACTCCCAGGGCATGAAAGAACCTGAAGTGATCCGGTCCCATGGCGGCCCCACCTGTATATGCGTGGCGGAGGCGGGACATGCCCAAGTGGTCCTTTAACTTTTTTTGGACTGTTATATAAGCAATCCAGTTGAGAAATTTCCAATACCAGGGAACAGGTTTTTTCTCGAACTTCAGGTCAGCCACCTTGTAGCCCACCTTAGTGGAGAACTCGAAGAACTTGCGCTTTATCCAGGTTGAGTCGATGTACTTCACCTGAACTTGTCTCGTCATGCCCTCGTAAAGTCTGGGAGGGGCAAACATGACGTGTGGGCCGATCTCCCGGATATTTTGCTGTGCAGTGTCGGGTTCTTCGGGAAAATTGATTGTGTAGCCCACCTGCAAGCCACACGAGATAGACATCATCTGCTCTCCAATCCAGGCAAAGGGAAGATAGGAAACAAAATCATCTGTTTCATAGCAAGGATCTACCGCCATGAGGTTTTTGCCCATGGTCAGCATGTTCCAGTGGGAAAGCAGTGCGCCTTTTGGAAGGGCAGTGGTCCCTGAAGTATAAAAAAGAAGGCACACATCGTCGCCGTGGCCCTCCTCCACCATCTTTTCGAAAAGGCCGGGCTCCTTTTCGTCGAGTTCCCGGCCCAGATCTTGGACCTTACGAATACTGATCAAAAAGTCTTGTTTATAATTGCGCATACCCTTTGGATCATCCCAGATAATCCATTCGAGCTTTGGGCATTCGTCCTTTATGGCGAGGGCCTTGTCCACTTCCTCCTGGGTCTCGCCTACAAAGAATTTGGCATCGCTGTGGTCAATGATATATTTGACTTCATCAAGCATGCAGTCCTGAAACAGCCAAACCCCAATGGCACCTGCACAGAGGGCTGCCATCTCCGCCCAGAGCCCTTCGGGCCTATTGTCACCAATCATTGCCACCTTATCGCCTCGCTTCAGGCCAAGGCTCACCATGCCTAAACAAAGGTATTTCACATTATCATAGTAATCCTGCCAAGTGTAAGGGCGCCAGATACCAAATTCCTTTTCCCTCATGGCCACTTTGTTTTTGCCATATCGCTTGCATTGCCGCACAAACAGTTTCGGGATGGTGAGGTCCTTGGTAATCTCGATTCCGGTTCTGCTCATGTATCTTGCTACCTCCTGGTGGTGTAAAGATC
>JAMOVZ010000379.1 GCA_027061865.1 Desulfobacterales bacterium | reverse complement strand
CACGGGTTATGGCAGAAACAATGTAAGTTACTCAGACCTTGCCAAGACGGAAATTGGCTGTCACGCCAAGGGGTGTTACTACTACTTTCCCAAGGCAATGACCATTGTGGATATAGGGGGGCAAGACAACAAGATCATCAAGCTCGACAGCCAGGGACGCAGGATCAGCTTCAAGATGAACCGCAAGTGTGCAGCCGGCACCGGAGCATTTCTCGAGGAGATGTCCATGCGCATGGATATCCCGTTGGAAGAGATGGACTCCCTTGCAAGAAGTGCGGATCATATGGTCGAGCTTGGAAGCTTCTGTACCGTGTTCACCGCCACTGAGGTGCTGGCCAAAATTAGAGAGGGAAAGGACCTTCCAGCCCTGGTGAAAGGGCTTTTCTTATCAGTTCTTAAACGAATCATGGAGATGGAGAGTTTTTCAGGAACAGTGGTCATGACCGGTGGAGTGGTGGCTCATAATCCTTATCTGGTGGAGATGCTCAGAGAGCGTACCGAGGCAGAGGTCCTGGTCCCTCCTCACCCGCAGCTTACAGGCGCTGTGGGTGCCGCTCTATATGCCATGGACCTTTAGGAAAAAACAAAACAAAGGCTAGGAGGATGTGACAAATGACAGCGAGCAGATGGATACACATGGGTACGGTTTTGAAGATGCATGCCATCAACTATCCGGAAAAGCTGGGATGGCAGGACAAGAACAATGAATACTCTTTTAAAGAGTGGAATGAGAGGGCGTGCCGGCTTTCAAACGGCCTTAAAGACCTAGGTGTTGGGTATAAAGACACTTTCGCCGTGATAGCTTACAACCGCGGTGAGTGGATGGATATCTATAGTTCATGTGGAAAAGGGGGCCAGATAGTGGTTCCCGTGATGTTCCGGCTTGCAGGCCCGGAAATCGAGTACATTGTGAACCATGCAGAGTGCAAGGGCTTTATCGTAGAGGCCCCTTTTGTTGATCTGATAAACAGCATAAAAGACAAACTCCCTGTTCCTAAGGATGCTTACATTTATTTGGGCGACGGCCCTGTGCCAGAAGGCTACATTGGCTACGAAGAGCTCCTTGCCAAGTCGTCGCCTGAGGAGCCGGACCTGTTAGTGGATGCCGCCGATACCTGGACCATTATGTACACATCCGGCACCACAGGAAGGCCAAAAGGGGTGGTCAGGACCCATGAAAGCTACATGGCTCAATATCTTCTTAACGATATCAACATGGGCGTGAGGCCGACGGACAAAGTCATGCTGGTTATGCCCATGTGCCATGTAAACTCAATTTTCTACTCCTATTGCTACACCTTGGTAACCGCACCCGTGTTTGTCTACAACATGGTAAGCTTTGATCCAGAGGATCTGCTAAGGACTATTGAAAAATACAAGATCACCTTTACATCCCTCGTGCCCACCCATTACATCATGATGCTAGCGCTTCCAGAGGAAGTGAAGAGCAAGTATGATGTCTCTTCAATAAGGCAGTTGCTTATCTCTTCAGCACCTGCCCGAAGAGACCTTAAGCTTGCAATAATGGATTACTTTAAGAATACAGAACTCTGGGAGGCATATGGAAGTACTGAAGGGGGCCTAGTCACCTTGCTGCGGCCCGAAGAGCAGTTCAAAAAATTGGGCTCCATAGGTAGGGAGATTTTTGGCACAGACAGAATAAAAATCTTGGATGAAAATGGCAATGAGGTGCCTGATGGTGAAGTAGGTGAACTCTTTTACCGCACTCCGATGCTTTTTAAGGAGTACCTGAAGGAACCTGAAAAGACAAGACAGGCATTCCGCGATGGGTGGTCTTCTGCCGGCGACATGGTCAGGAGGGATGAAGATGGCTATTATGTCCTGGTTGATCGAAAGGCAAACATGATCATCACTGGAGGCGAAAATGTGTATCCGTCTGAGGTGGAGTCTGTCATAGGTGCTCATGAGGCCGTCAAAGATATTGCAGTCATCGGCGTCCCTGATGAGAAGTGGGGTGAGGCAGTAAAGGCGGTAATAGTGCTCCATGAAGGCTACGAGCCCAGCGAAGAGTTAGCTAAAGAGATAATTGATTGGAGCAGGGATAAGCTTGCTGGTTACAAGAGGCCCAAGAGCATAGATTTCATCAAGGATGAGGAAATGCCCAGGACCCCCACCGGCAAGATACTACACAGAATCCTGAGAGAAAGATACGGCAAGTGGAGTGAAGCCATATAGGTTTTAGCCATGTTCGGGAAAAGTCATGTCTTATGTAGGTAGGAGTGGAAATTTGAATACAACTTCAAGAACCGGAGGTAGATACGATGTTGACTAAGGCATATATTCCATACAAGGGTTACTACTGCACCCCTTTTTCACGCTGGCAGGGAAGCATGGCCACTGAGAATTCCATAGTGCTAGGTGCAAATACGGCTGCCAGGTGGTTCAAGGAGAAGAACTGGGATCCCAAGATGCTTGATTACTTGGTTGTGGGCATAACCATTGGTCAGCATCATATTTTCTATGCAAGCCCTTGGGCAGCAGCCATGATGGGGGCTGCACACATCCCTGGTGTCACCATCAGCCAAGCCTGCACCACGTCCACCACGTGTATTTACAATGCCTCTGTTGGCGTGGAAACAGGCCTTTACCAGACCCCCTTTGTGCTGGCAACCGACCGTTGTTCCAACGGCCCCCACACGGTATGGCCCAATCCATTGGGCCCTGGCGGCCAGGTGGACTCAGAAAACTGGCTTATGGATAACTTTAACCTGGACCCTTGGGGCGGTACCGCCATGATTCAAACTGCAGAGAATGTGGCCAAGGAGGCGGGTATCACCAGGGAGGAATGCGATGCCCTTACCCTCCGAAGGTACGAGCAGTACAAAATGGCCCTGGAAAACGACCGCGAGTTCCAGAGGCGCTACATGTTCCCCGTGGAGGTAAGGCTTTCCAAGAAAAAGACCCTTGTGATCGAAGGGGACGAAGGCATTTATGAGACCACGGAAGAGGGGCTCAAGGCCCTCAAGCCCGTGATCCCTGACGGTGTACACACATTTGGCTCCCAGACTCATCCTGCTGACGGCAACTGCGGTGTCGTGGTGACCACCAAGGAAAAGGCAAGGGAACTGAGCGCTGATCCCTCAGTAGAGATCCAGGTTGTCTCTTACGGCTACGCCAGGACTAAGAAGGCCCACATGGCAATGGCAGTAGTTCCTGCCGTTAAGATGGCCTTGGAGAGAGCCGGGATCAGCATTAACGATGCCAAGGTGATCAAGACCCATAATCCCTTTGCAGTCAATGATATCTATATGTGCAGGGAGCTTGGCATCAGCTGGGAGGATATAAACAATTACGGCTGTCCTCTGATTTTTGGCCACCCTCAAGGCCCCACTGCCGGCAGGTGCATAATTGAGGGTATTGAGGAAGTGGTGATGAAGGGGGGCGGCTATCTCGTATGGGGAGGATGTGCTGCCGGAGACACTGCTGGTGCCATTGTCATAAAGATTGGCTCATAGGAAGCAGTAGCCCCCTCTCCCCTTTTCCTGAAAGGGAGAGGGGGCTTCAATTTTGCACTAAATAGTATAAGCCTTGAACCCTCCACTATCGCCACATCAAGGTCTAGATGCCTGAGCCGCAGCCCAGGAGAGCGTGTACCAGGTGCGGCAGGTGTTGTGCCAGCTCCACCCCATCACTTCAACTGCAAGACTTCCGCCTAGTAAATAACGGGATGATCCCCAGGAGCGCCCTTTACACAGTACGTGTAGGGGAGCTGGTCTGGGATAATATAAATCAACGAAATATTCCCACCAACCAAGAGCTGATCAAAATAAAGGAAAAGGAGCAGGGCACAGAGTGTGTCTTTCATATCCCTTACCCTAGCCGTTGTACCATTTATCCTCAAAGGCCTGCACAGTGTAGGGCCCTCAAGTGCTGGGACACGACTGAATTTGAAGAGGTTTTTATAGGCCCTAAACTCAATAGATGGGAGTTGATTTCAGATCCCCTCCTGCATGGGCTGGTGAGGGAACACGAGAGGCGCTGTTCTTACAAACAGTTGTCCCGCCTAGTAAAAGAGATCCCTGAAGCAGGGGAGAAGGCTGTGGAGGAGATTATAGAAGTTTTGAGGTTTGACACAGGGATCCGCCCTTTTGTGGCCTCTAAGCTGGGCATCCTAGCCGAAGAGATAGACCTATTCTTTGGAAGGCCCTTGAGGACGACCATTGCCATGTTCGGGCTTCAAGTAATAAAAGAGCCCGACGGTTCCTTTTTCCTTACGGTCAGGAAATAGCTCCGCGGGCTCAGTCCTGTACCTCCCTTGGCTTAGTATTGTGAAAGATAGCGGTCTATGGGGCTGCTACACTTAGGCTGCTCTCTGGAGTTTTTCTTTCTCAGGGAAGTACTGCTTCCAGTTGCAATTCACGCATGCGAGGGGTTGGACGAGGTCGTGGTTAGAGGAGTCCTTTATCCGGGGGCGAGAGCGCAAACGGGCACACATCTCCCTCGTGATCCTCCCAAGGGGACACTGCCTGGTATTTTCCAATAGCCATTTTTCTATTTCATCAGTCATATGCATTTCACTTTAGAATTTCTTATAATGGTACACGATTAAGTTAAACATTCTTCAAGAAAATGCAAGCAAACCGTTTGTTCAAGTAATGCATTTTTTGCCTCCAGCTTTTTTCTGGCTAAAACTTGGAGTAATCAGGCAAGGCTGCTAAGCCTGCCAAAAAAAAAGAGCCTCCCGAGTGGGGAGGCTCTCTTTTTGATAATAATTATCAGTTATATTTTATTAGAAAAGCCCCATCACTTTTCCAGTGTTTACATCCACATCTACCCTGCGGAAGGCGGGATTGGAGCCCGTGCCAGGCATGAGGCTGATGGTCCCTGCACATGGGCAGAGGAACTTGGCTCCTGAGTAAATGAGTATATCGCGGATAGGCAGCACCCAGCCTTTGGGCACTCCTTTGAGCGAAGGGTCATGGCTTAGGCTCAAATGGGTCTTTACCATCATGGTGGCAAAGTCGTCATACTTAGGATCTGACTCAAGCATCTTTGCCTTTTTCTCGGCCTCAGGAGTCCAGGTAACACCATCTGCCCCATAGACTTCACGAGCAATGAGTTCAACACGTTCACGCAACTTCATCTCAAGGGGATAAAGGAACCTGAAGTCATTCTCTTCCTCGCAGGCCTCTTTTACGGCCTCAGCGAACTCGATGGCCCCTTCGCCACCCTTCGCCCAATGCTCTGAGACGGCGCAGCGGGCGCCGGCCTCTTCCGCGGCCTTTCGCACAGCCGCTATTTCGTCCTTGGTATCGGTATGGAAGGCATTAATGCAAACCACAGGATTAATCCCAGCCTTGCGTATCGTGTTGATGTGGTGAACCATGTTAGGGATACCCTTTTCCACCAGTTCCACGTTTTCCTTGGTGTATGCTTCGTCAAGCGGTAGGCCTGGAACCACTTTTGGCCCGCCGCCATGCATCTTGAGGGCCCGGATGGTGGTGGTAAGCACTGCCACATGAGGCTTGAGCCCGCTGTAGCGGCATTTCACATTCCAGAACTTTTCAAAACCTATGTCAGCTCCAAAGCCGCTCTCCGTTATGTGGTAATCGAACATCTTCAGGCCGATTCGGTCTGCAATGATTGAAGACTGACCCACCGCAATATTTGCAAAGGGGCCGGCATGTACCATGCAGGGCTGATATTCCACAGTGCACATGAGTGTGGGGTTAATGGTGTTTCGCATCCAGGCAGTCATGGCCCCATCTACTTCCAGATCCTTGGTGTACACAGGATTTCCCACCTTGTCAAAAGCAAGGGTAATTTCTCCTATCCTCTTCCTCATGTCGGCAAGATCGGTGACGATGGCTAGAATGGCCATCAGCTCAGAGGAAACCGCGATTGCGAACTTGGACTGCATGGTATAACCGTCATAGCGGCCACCGATACCGATTATAATGTTCCGGAGGGCCTGAGCGCAAAAGTCGATGATCCAGCCAAACTCAACCCTTGTGGGATCTACGTCCAACCGGCGCATTCCAGTGAGTCGCTGCAATTGTTCGTCAGTATAGTTACGCTCGTGCTGCATCCGGGCGGTTAAGGCCACCATAGCCAGGTTGTGGGCGTTCATGATGTCATTAATATCGCCGGTGAGCCCCATGGAGAATTCTGTCATGGGGATGAGAAGGGCGTTCCCACCGCCTGCTGCAGTTCCTTTGATGTTCATGGTGGGCCCCCCAGAAGGCTGCCTGAGCGCTCCGCCCACATTCAATCCAAGTTTACCCATGCCCTCCATAAGGCCTACAGAAGTCGTGCTCTTTCCTTCGCCCAGAGGGGTAGGGGTAATGGCAGTAACATCTATGTACTTGCCATCAGGCCTGTCTTTCAGCCGCTCAATAATCTTCATGAAGTTAAGCTTGCATAACCTCCCGTGAGGTATAACCTCATCCTTTTCGAGGCCCAGCCTGTCTCTCCATTCTTCCCATGTGGGCATGTTCTTCTCGGCAGCCTCTGAAATTTCCCAGTCCTGCATTTTAACCGCATCATAGGGCATTGTTTGTTACCTCCTTTTCGTTAGAATTTCGCCCCAAATAGGCACCGTTACGCTACAATGAGCTGGTAGTTTTTTCACGGCATCGCCTATCACAAAACCATTAACGGGTCAAGATAAATAGCCATATTTAATTCAACATTCAAAAAAAAGATCCCGATTGTTTTTATCTAGTTAACAGCCTTTACCCTTGAAAACACTTAGGCTCCGATTGGACAAAAGGAGGCGGGATT
>JAMOVZ010000378.1 GCA_027061865.1 Desulfobacterales bacterium | reverse complement strand
CCTAAGAGCATCAATGAGGTATATCCCTGAATAGCCATCAGTAGATTGTTGAAGTCGTGAGCAATGCCGCCTGCCAGGGTCCCCACTGCCTCCATTTTTTGGGCCTGATGGAGCTGGGCCTCTAGCCGCTTCCTTTCGCTGATGTCTCGAGCAACCCCGTGAGTGCCGATGTATGTCTTATCTGGGCTTTGCGTGTCGTTATCCCACATTCCGGTGGACTTAAGTTCCACAGTGACATACGGGAGTTGGCCATTTTCTCCCTCAGGGTCGTTCCTCTGCACTTTGAGCCTCAACTCAACGCCAGCAGCGGCCCTTGCACCGGTTCTTCTTTCGTTAAAAAACCACTTGGCCTTTTTCTGATCCTCCTCATAGATAATAGTGGAATAATGCATGCCCAACAATTCTTCTGGCTTGAAGCCCAGCAAGCGCTCTGCTGCATTGCTTATAAAGGTGAAGTTGCCCTCGGCATCCAAGGTGTAAATGATATCAGGAGAGTTCTCAACCAGATAGCGGTATCTCTCCTGGGTCACTTCCAGTTTCCCGTTTATGAGTTCTTTTTCAGTCTTTAGCCTCTTCTGTGTAAGGGCGTTTTGCACGGTCTTTAGGAGCTCTTCGTATTCGAAGGGTTTTCGCAGGTAATCGTAGGCCCCTTTTCTCAAAGCAATCACGGCAGAGTCCAAAGATGCATGCCCTGTGATTATGATTATGTAGGTATCCGGCCTCTGGGAGTAAATGTGATCCATCAGTTGGTGACCGTCCATATCAGGGATTACTATATCCAAAAGGGCAAGATCAAAGGCGTCTCTTGAAATGAGCTTCAGGGCCTCCCTTCCCGAGTTTGCGGTACAGATTTCATATCCCTGGTCTGCCAAAAGCAGCCTCAGGCTCTCGCACATCCTGGGCTCGTCATCCACGATCAAGATCTTTGGATTGGTAAGCATGGCTCTCCCCCCAATGGCTTGACTGCCCCGACTAAATTTGTTCGGAGACTCTCCCCTTCTAAGTTTCCCCCAACCGATTACAGCCTAAAGTGAAACAGGATCAAATTTGATCACTTGGCAAAATGCCCTGAAATTCCTGAATCCAGGGCTCAAAGGAAGATCCTTAATCCCGTTTAACGGGCAAAGTTACCTTGAAAGTGGTGCCCTTTTGGGGTTCGCTTTCACATGTGATAGTGCCGCCCAACTCCGATACAATGCCATGGGCGATGGACAGTCCCAGTCCTGAGTGATCCCCTGCCTTGGTGGTCGTATAAGGGTCGAAGATCTTTGCCTTTATGGGCTCAGGGATTCCAGGCCCATCGTCCTTTATCTCCAGCTCCACAAACCCTCCCTTGCCGTCCCGCGTATCAGGGGGGCCCACATACCTGGTGGTAATCCAAATATTTCCCCCATCTTGTAGGGCCTCTGCAGCATTCTTCACAAGATTTATCAGGACCTGCTTGATAGCGCCCTTCTCTGCCTGGATAGGGGGCAAGGCCGGATCCAGTTCGGTGTTGAGCCTTATTTGGTGATTGGTCTCGAGCGGCTCTGCCATGATTTTTACAAGATTAGATACGAGGAAGTTGAGATCCACGGGTTCAAGCTTTATCACCTTTTTCTGAGAGAGCGAAGTGAAGGTGGCAAGAATTTGGCTTACCCTGTCTATCTCCTCATTGATTATCCGGATTTCTTCCTGGCCTATATTGTGCTTTTCAAGTTTCAGGCCCAATAGCTTAAGGTAGTTCTTAATGATGCTTAAGGGGTTGTTGACCTCATGGACAACTTTCCTGGCCATGGAATAAGATGCATCCACCCTCTGGGTCTGGACTTCGAAAAGGGCCTTTTCCCTTGCATAGTGGGCCAGCAGAGCAGTGGCGGCATGGTGCGCAAACATGTGGAGCAAATTCATATGGGCCTTTATATGGTTCAGTTCGGCTTCATCCAGTCCAATCACTATTACCCCGGCTTTGTTTTCTTGAGCCAGCAGGGGTTGGCAGAGTATTGCCGGCTTGCCGGTGAGGCGGATGATTTGCTCGTCTAAGATAGCCAAGGCTTCAGTTTCACCCATTTCCAAGGAATCAAGGCTGCTCCCCTCCTCAAAGGCCCTCACGATCATAGAGCCTTTGGCAGACAGCGGAATCAACACACCCTCGATCAACTTGGATTTTTCGCCCCGACCAGATCCCTCTCCCACCAGTCCGTTCTTGTCAGCCTGGTAGAGGAAGATCATGACCTCTGAGGCATCAAATAAAACCCGAAGCCCTGACTCGATAGCAGCCACCAGGGCCTTGCGGTCTTGGGCCTCTATGAGGCTATGGAGGGTGCCCAGCAGAATGGAGGCATCCCTCACCGCCTTGTTAAGCTGTGCCTGTTTTTCACTTTCTTTTTTGTCCAGGCCTTCAGAGTCAGGTCCCTCAATTTCAATATCCAGGGATCTTGCCACCTCAGTTGACTCTTCATTTGCCTGAGTTGCAACTTCTTCAAATGCTTTTTGCCCGACTCCAAGAAGGTCTGATGCCAGGGCCTCGGCCTGTTCCCTGTATTCGGACACGTGTTGGGAGGCCATGTTGGCTGTATAGATAATCTGGACCAGGGGCAAGGCTTCCCGGATTCTATCTACCGGGTCGTGGTGGTAAAGGACAGAATCAACCACAAAGGATGGCAGTCCCCAACGATCCAGGAGCCAGGCCCCCACCTCACAGTGCGTGGCCCCCAACCTGATTTCTCCGGCCAGCAGGAGATCAGGCCTCCCCCCGTACATTTCAAGCAGTCCCTTGTATTCATCCTTAAAATTGACCCAGAGCACAAGCCTTCCAATATCGTGGAGAAGCCCTGCAAAAAAGGCCTCATCAGGGTTGGGATATGCCACCCTCTTTGCCATGATCCTGGCCATTACCCCGCAGCGTATGGAATGCCACCAGAATAGTTTCAGATTAAACAATGAGTTGGCCTTTACTTTGAATGCCTCATATACTGAGGCGCTGATGGCAACATTTTTCACGGTATTTGTCCCCAAATAGGCCACCGCGTTTTCCATGTCCTTGATCTTTCTGGGGAGCCCATAGTATGCGGAATTGATAAGGCGCAGGATCTTGCCGCTTAAGGAAGGGTCTTTTTCTATTATGGCGGCCACTTCCTGCAAGGGGGTCTCGGGTTTGTTGCACATCTCCATTAATTTCAACAGGATGTGGGGTAAGGTGGGCAGTTGCCTAAAGGAAGAAATCCTGTTTGCTATGGAATCTTGAAGTTGGACCATTTGAGTTAAGAGGCACCCTTGGTGTGTAATCAGTAGTAATATCGTTTAACATCGGTTTTATTTCGGAAAAATTAAAATTTACAGACGGCAAGTATAGGTGAAGGGTTTTGAATGTCAAGCTTAATGGGGCTTTTTTTAGGACTTTTAAGTTTATTGACACCTTCTGACCGCTTAATCGATAATGATAATAACTAATAACATTTAAAAAAGGAGACTTTTTTGGAAAAGCGGCCTGTGTTGGGTATCACGATGGGGGATCCTGCAGGTGTGGGGCCTGAAATCATCATAAAGGCCCTTACACGAGCTGAACTCAGCCGGTTTTGTAGGCCAGTGATATTTGGCGACCCAAGCATATTGGAAAGGGCCAGAAGGGTTGCAGGCTCCAGGCTGCCCATCCGTTGCATCCGATCCTTGGCCCAAGCCGACTTTAGCGGGGATGCCCTCCAGTTGATGGAGTTGTCGAGACTGGACCCAGCTGCCATTACTCCAGGGAGGCCTAACGAGGCCTGTGGCAAGGCAATGGCCCGCTACATCGTTGAGGCTGTCCGGAGAACCCTTGACGGGGCCTTGGACGGGCTGGTCACTTGCCCCATCAATAAAGTGTTGCTGCAAAGGGCCGGCTATTTGTTCCAAGGACACACCCAAATGATCGCCCATCTTACCGGCACGCTGCATCCAGTGATGATGCTTGCGGGAAAGAGGCTCAAGGTAAGTCTGGTCACCATACATTGCCCACTTCGAGATGTCCCTCACCAGCTGAGCATAGAGAAGATCCTCAAGGTGATCACCACTACAGGCCGCTGCCTCGTTAGTGATTTTGGAGTGCATGAGCCCAAGATAGGGGTGGCTGGATTAAATCCCCATGCTGGAGAACAAGGGCTGTTTGGAGATGAGGAACTCACTATGGTGGCCCCCGCTGTAAGGGAGGCCTCCAAAAGGGGATGGAAGGTGGAGGGGCCATTTCCAGGAGACACACTTTTCTGGAGGGCGAGCCAGGGGGAGTTTGACGCAGTGGTTGCCATGTACCATGACCAAGGACTGGCCCCCTTTAAGCTCCTCCATTTCGCAGACGGGGTCAATGTGACCTTGGGCCTTCCCATAGTGCGCACTTCTGTTGACCATGGTACCGCATATGAGGTGGCCGGAAAGGGCATGGCAGATCCCGGCAGCCTGATTTCTGCCATAGAGTTGGCGGCAACCATGGTGCGTAACAGAAGGGAAGGGTTATCTCGCCAAGGTACTCCAAACCAAAAGTGAGCAAAAAGGTTCGGGCGGATATGGCTGAGGATTTAATAAGAGTTCGGGGCGCCAGGGTGCATAATCTCAAGAATATTTCTTTGGATATCCCGAGGGGCAAATTGGTGGTGATAACCGGGGTATCGGGTTCGGGCAAGTCATCCCTTGCGTTTGATACTATCTATGCAGAGGGGCAGCGAAGGTATGTGGAATCCCTTTCATTATATGCGCGGCAGTTTCTTGAGAGGGTTGACAAGCCTGATGTGGACTCAATTGAAGGGCTTTCTCCTGCCATCTCAATAGGCCAAAAGGGAGGGACCAAAAACCCCCGTTCCACCGTTGGAACCGTCACCGAAATCTATGACTATCTCAGAGTGTTGTTTGCACGGGTAGGGCATGTGTTTTGCCCCAGTTGTGGGATTGAGCTGAGGCCTTTTACTGTGCAGGAAATGGTGGATGAGATTATTGGATTAGAACCGGGGACAAAACTCCAGGTACTTGCCCCTCTTCCGTTTCAAGAGTTGGAGGACTTGGAGGCCACTTTCTCGAGGCTTAGGCGGGATGGGTTTACTCGGGTCCGGGTGGGAGATCAAGTGGTGGGGTTGGACCATCCTCTCCTTCAACATCCCTTGGATGGGCCGGTAAGCGTCATTGTGGACCGCCTTGTTGTGAAGGATTCAATCAGATCGAGGCTTACCGATTCCGTGGAACTCGCCCTGTCCCTATCTGGGGGGAGGCTCCTGATCGATCTTGTGGGCGGGGGGGAGAAGTTTTTCATCCAGAAGCCCATATGTCCTGATTGTGGATTTTCTGCTCCCGGGTTAACCCCCCAGCTTTTTTCTTTCAACAACCCACAGGGCGCCTGCCCTTCTTGTGCCGGCATTGGCACAAAAATTGGGTTTGATCCTACATTGGTGGTTCCAGACCCAAAGCTCCCTCTCAACAAGGGCGCGATTTCGCCATGGAGCAGGAAGCACTTTGCCCAGTTCCTCCAGGTTCTTGAATCCGTGTGCAAGCACTATGGGGCCGACATCAGCCAGCCATTTGAGGCCCTTGATCCAAAGGTGCAGGATATCTTGCTCTACGGTTCGGGGAAGGAGGCGATAAGATTCTTTTATGAGGAGGGCAAGAGGCGCCACAGTTATCATCAACCCTTTGAGGGAGTGCTGCCAGCTCTTGAGCGGCAATACCATGAGGCAACCAATTGCAAGGTAAGGGAGGAGCTGGAGCAATATATGAGCCCCATGCCATGCAAGGCCTGCGGTGGATCCCGCCTTCGCCGGGAGGCCCTGAGCGTAAAGGTGGCAGGGAAAAATATTTACGAGATATGCAGGCTATCCCTAAAAGATGCCTATGAGTTTTTTGAATCAGTGGAACTGGCCCCGAGAGAGGCAGAAATAGCCACCCAGATCCTCAAAGAGATAAAAGAGAGGACCGGATTTTTGGTGAGCGTGGGCGTAGGCTATCTTGCCCTTGGCAGGGCCGCCTCCACCCTTTCGGGCGGAGAGGCCCAAAGGATTCGTTTGGCCACCCAGATTGGATCAAGATTGGCGGGAGTCCTTTACGTATTGGATGAGCCCACCATCGGGCTTCATCAAAGGGATAACCTTAAACTCCTGGACAACCTAACACGGTTGAAGGAACTGGGCAACACGGTCTTGGTCGTGGAGCATGACCGTGAAACCATAATGGCTGCAGATCACGTGATAGACATGGGGCCAGGGGCGGGCGCGCAGGGAGGAGAGGTGCTCTTTCAGGGGACTCCCAAGGAATTAATGGGCCGCAAGGATTCAATTACAGGGCTATACCTATCAGGGACAAAAAACATCTCCAGGGCCAGGCGCCCCAGGAGCGGTAATGGAAGAACCTTAACCATAATTGGGGCCCAAGAGCACAATTTGAAGGACATTACGGTCCGGATCCCCCTTGGCACTTTTACCTGCATAACAGGTGTTTCAGGATCGGGGAAAAGCACACTTATCTACGAAATACTTTATCCATATTTATCTCGCTCTCTTTATGGGGCAAGGAAAAAGATAGGAAAGGTGAGGGAGATAAGGGGGATTGAGCACATTTACAAGGTGATAAATATTGATCAAGAGCCGATAGGGAAGAGCCCCAGATCAAATCCTGCCACCTATACCGGCGTTTTTTCACACATAAGAAGGCTCTTCGCCCAGCTTCCGGAGGCTAGGGCCAGAGGATACAAGGCGTCTCGTTTTAGCTTCAACATGATGGGGGGCAGGTGCGAGGTCTGTAAGGGAGAGGGCACCACAAAGGTGGAGC
>JAMOVZ010000377.1 GCA_027061865.1 Desulfobacterales bacterium | reverse complement strand
TCTTCGAAGAGGGCGAAACCTTCTCTTTGGTATTCCCTCAGGGGGTCAAGCTGACCATAGCCCCTAAGGCCCACGCCCTCTTTCATGTGCTCCATGTCCTGGAGGTGCCTCACCCACTGGTTGTCGATTATCTGGAGCAGGATGAAACGGGCCACCTCGTCCAGCTCCTCTTTTGCCACATATTTTTCCCTCTCCCTTAAGACCTCTCTCACCTGCTCTTTGATCTTTTGGGCCAAGGACTCGGGATCGAGACTGAGGAACTCCTCCTCATCCATGTCCTGGGGCAGGATTTTGGGCCTGAAGCCAAAGATCCTGGCCAGATTCTCGGCAAGGCCTGCCAGGTCCCAGTCCTCGGGATGGGCCTTGGGGTCGATCCACCTCTCCACCATTGCCTCTATCTTTTCTTCCATCATGCCTTCAACGATCTGCCCTACTCCATCTCCCATGAGGATGTCTCTGCGGAGGGAGTATATGATCTCCCTGTGCTTGTTCATCACGTCATCGTATTCAAGGAGATGTTTGCGGATGTCAAAATTGTGGGCTTCAACCTTTTTCTGGGCGTTTTCAATACCCTTTGAAATGAGGCTGTGCTCAATTGGCTCGCCTTCTTCCATTCCTAGGCGCTCCATGACGGAAGATATCCTGTCTGAGCCGAATATCCTCAATAGATCGTCTTCAAGGGAGAGATAGAATCTGGAAGAGCCTGGGTCTCCCTGGCGGCCGGAACGGCCCCTTAGCTGGTTATCGATCCTTCGGCTCTCATGCCTCTCAGTTCCAAGCACGTGCAATCCCCCAAGCTCTCGCACGCCTTCTCCCAGCACTATGTCGGTTCCGCGGCCTGCCATGTTGGTGGAAATGGTGACTGTCTTTGCCTGGCCCGCCTTGGCGATTATCTCTGCCTCGCGCTCGTGGTGCTTGGCATTGAGTACTGAATGGGGGATGCCAGCCCTCTTCAGCATCTTGCTCAACATCTCAGATTTTTCAATGGAAACGGTGCCCACAAGCACAGGCTGACCCTTATCATAAAGCTCTTTGATCTCTTGGACCACAGCCCGGAACTTTTCCCGCTCGGTCTTGTAAATGACATCAGGATAGTCTTTACGGATCATCTTCTTGTTGGTGGGGATCACCACCACGTCCAGGTTGTAGATCTCGGCAAATTCAGCGGCCTCTGTGTCTGCTGTGCCTGTCATGCCTGCCAACTTCTCGTACATCCTGAAGAAGTTCTGGAACGTGATGGTGGCAAGTGTCACATTTTCCTCCGCCACCTTGACCCCTTCCTTTGCCTCAACGGCCTGGTGGAGGCCGTCACTCCAGCGGCGCCCGGGCATCATCCTGCCCGTAAATTCGTCCACTATTACGATCTGTCCGTCCTTGACCACATAGTGGACATCCTTTTCAAAGAGCCAGTAGGCGCGGATCAACTGCTGGGTGGCATGGAGAAGCTCTGAGCTTCTGACATACCTGTCTTCCAGTTCGGCCAGCTGCTTGGCCTTTTCTCTTTCGCTTAGGTCTGGATTGTCCCGTATAGCGTGGCCTTCAGCGTCAATGTCTGGAAGCATGAATTCCCCAAGCCCACTTGCTGAAAGCAGTCTTATCCCCTGGTCGGTAAGCTCCACAGAGTTGCTTCGCTCATCGATTACACAATACAAGATCTTGTCAAGCTCGGGCAAAAGTTTCTGGGAACTCAAAAGGGCCTCCAGCCGGTCGATCTGCTTTTTTAGCCCCTGGTTTTGGGAAATGATGTCAAGGAAAACAGGGTTTTTGGGGTCGCCCCGCTTTACTTGGAGCAGCATCTCTATGGTCTTGTCGTCTTCGTTCCCACTCAGGAGGCGCTGGCGGATCTCTTTTAGAAGGGATCTGATCACTGTGGCCTGCCGTTTCTTGAGGTTGATTACGAGCGGCTTTACCTCCATGTAGATCTTGTTTTCGCTCTGCTCAACAGGCCCTGATATGATAAGGGGGGTTCTGGCCTCATCAATGAGGATGCTGTCCACCTCATCAACTATCGCATAATAGAAGTCTCGCTGGACAAAGTCCTCCACACTGTATTTCATGTTGTCTCTTAGGTAGTCAAAGCCAAACTCGTTGTTGGTTCCATAAGTGATGTCGCACCTATAGGCCTTCCTCCTCTCCTCATCGCTCATGCCGTGGACGATCACCCCGACAGACATGCCAAGGAAATTATAAATGCCCCCCATCCACTCGGCATCCCGGCGGGCGAGGTAATCGTTTACTGTGACCAAATGGACTCCCTTGCCTGCAAGGGCGTTGAGATAAAGGGGAAGGGTGGCTGCAAGGGTTTTTCCCTCCCCGGTCTTCATCTCCGCGATCTTGCCTTCATGGAGAACCACACCACCCATTAGCTGCACATCAAAGTGGCGCATTCCCAAGACCCGCACAGAGGCCTCCCTCACCGCCGCAAAGGCCTCTGGAAGAAGGTCATCCAGGGTTTCTCCTCTCTCCAGCCTCTCCTTGAATTCAGCGGTCTTTGCCCTAAGTTCTGTATCCGAGAGTTTTTGAAAATCAGGCTCAAGAGCGTTTATCTTTTGGACTATAGGGGCTATTCGTTTGAGTTCCCTTTCGTTTTTACTTCCAAATATACCTTTGATTATTTTGCCGAGCATAGGTGTCTTCCTTTTTTGAAAAAGTAAGGGTCAGGCTAACAAGTGTTGATTACTATTAAAAAACTTTGGCCTGGAAAAATCAAGGATCAAGGCCAGAGGCAAGAAAAGCCAAAGAGAAGGGAAGCTTAGTTGAGTATGTAGCGCAAAGGATTGACCGGAAGTCCGTTCAGGAGCACTTCGTAGTGGAGGTGAGGGCCTGTGGATCTACCCGTGTTTCCCACCAGGGCAATGGTTTCGCCCCGTTTCACGTATTGGCCCCTTTTCACCAACACCTTGTTTAGGTGGGCATAGCGGGTGACAAGCCCGTTTCCATGGGAAATGGTAAGGATCCTTCCGTAGCCGTGGTCCCACCTGACCCTGGTCACAACCCCATTTGCAGGAGCCACTACAGGGGCATTCATCCTGGTTGAGATATCGATGCCTTTATGGAACTCCTTTTGACCAGTAAATGGCGAGATCCTATAGCCAAATCGGGAGCTGAGCCATCCCCGGGTGGGCCAAATGGATGGAGTAGAGGCCAAGAGCATCTTTTGCTCTTCCAAGAACTTATGCAGATCCGACTTTTCCTCTTTACCAATGGCGATTTCTCTGTCCAGGTAATCAAGCCTTTGGTGCATGGAGCGGACAAGCTCCTTTTGGTTTTCCAAAAGCGCCTTTTTCTCGGTTAACGGAGGAGGCGAGCCTCCCACGCCGTTCTGGTTCTCGGTCTCTTCACTAGTTTCAAGATTGACCATAACCTTGAGGCGATGATCAAACTCTTTGAGCTCCCTCATCTTATCGTTTATTTGATCAATCCGCCGGGCAAGGTGGATAAACTGGGCCTGCTGGGATTTGTATTCCTTTTCAATCTGGGCAAGGCGAGGAAGTTCAGCCTTTAACCGCAAGTAATCGCGGATGAGCCAGACAAAAGCAAAGGCACTGCATAGAAAAAGAACCAAGGTAAGACCAAGTAGGATCCGGGGAATGCGAATCTGCCTGATACGGCAATTGCCATCAGGCACCAACATTATAGAGATCTTTCCGAAGGCCATATATACCCTGCCGTTAACAACTCCAAAAGGCGCCACTCAGCTCTTCAGGTGGCTCCTTAACATAATTCAGTCCAGTTGTCAATTAAAGAGATAGTGCACATTCGTGTACATCCTAACACTATACAGTGTAATAATCGGAACAGGTAATCCTGATCTTTAAGAAAAATGTGCCCAAAACGACTAGTTGAGAGGCCCAAGGGGCGAACTGTTCCACTCGTCCAGGAATTTCCGGATGTTTCTGGCCACCTGGGCATTTAAGCCCTTAAGGCTTGCCAGTTCCTCTTCTGAGGCCTTGAAAATCGCATTCAAGTCCTTGAAGTGTTTGAGTAGCGCCCTTTTCCTGGCAGGGCCCACACCTGGAATTTTATCCAATATGGAGGCAGTGATATCTGCCTTGCGAACCTTGCGGTGGTAAGTTATCGCCCTCCTGTGGGCCTCGTCCCTGATTCGCATTAAGAGCAAAAGCACAGGATCGCCAGGTGGAAGATTTATGGGGTTTTTCCTGCCACGGATAAAGACCTTGTCAGCCTTTTCTCCGCGTTTCTTGTCAGCCTTTGCGATGGCAGCCAGCTCTGGGATCCTCTCCCCCACCTGCCCCTTAAGAACCCTTTCAAGGACGGCGAGTTGCCCCTTGCCCCCATCGACCAGGAAGAGATCGGGAAGGTCTTTATGGGCAATTCTCCTGGCTGCTACCTCGGCAAGCATTAGGTAGTCATCTATTCCTGTTGCCCGCTTTATCTTGAAGTTCCTGTAGCCTGCCTTGTTGGGCCTTCCATCTATAAAAGAGACTACGGCACCCACTGCTCCACTGCCATGATGTGTGGAAATATCCAGGGCTTCGATCCGGATAGGTGGTCTTGTAAGCCTCAACTTTTCTTTAACCATCATGATGAGTTGGCCGGCCCCGGCCAAGTCCATCCCCTTGAGCAGGCTTTCAGCATTAGCAGTTGCCATCTCGGCCAATCTTTTCTTGCCGCCTCGCTTGGGCACTGTGATTGAGACCTTTTTGCCAGCTAACTCAGAGAGCCAGGCAGAGATGGCCCCCGCCTCTTCAATAGGTGTGGATAGAATAATTTCGCGGGGCAGAAGCACATTCCTTGAGTAGTGCTGTTTGATAAAGGCCTCCATCACTTCTGAAAGGTTGTCTCCATGGCCCTTAACTCGGCAGCTTCTGGTATCTATCAGGCGGCCCTCCCTTATGTGCATGGCCACGAGCTGAAAGGTGCCATCCTTTTGGGCCATTCCTATTACGTCTTGGTCTGCCATCTCAGGGGAGACGACCTGCTGGCGTTCAATGGTCTTCTCTACGGATGCTATCTGGTCCCTAAGCCTGGCAGCTTTTTCGAATTCAAGCCTCTCTGAGGCCTCCTTCATCTCTTTGGTAAGCTGTGAAACCAATTCTTTATTTTTCCCCTCTAAGAAAAGGGTCACTTGCTTTACAATCCTAGCGTATTCCTCCTCCACCACCTTGCCGCTACACGGGGCAAGGCAGCGCTCCATTTGGTAATTTAGGCAGGGCCTGGACCTTTTTGGCAGGCTCGTGGTCTTGCATTTTCGGAGTTGAAAGATTCGGTCAATAACTTTTAAGGTGTTTCTTACTGCACTTGCTGATGAAAACGGTCCAAAGTATCTGGCCCCATCCTTTTTTATCTTTCTCACAATGGCGAGTTTAGGGAATGGCTCATCCAGGGAAAGCCGAAGACACGGGTATTGACTGTCGTCTCTCAGCACAATGTTATATTGAGGCTTGTGTTTTTTAATCAGGGTGCTCTCCAGAATAAAGGCTTCTTTTTCGTTTGAAGTAAGGATAAAGTCCAGCCCTGAAGCCTTTTTCAACATGAAAGAGGTCTTGGTGGAGGTCTTGGCCCTTGACCCGAAATAGGTGAGCAGCCTTTTTTTCAGGTTTTTGGCCTTACCCACATAGAGGACCTTTCCTTGCCTGTCCTTGAACAGATACACGCCGGGGGCCTGAGGGAGAATGCTGGCAAGATGGGCCTGGTCCAAATCGTGTTCGTATGGTTTGGGCTGGTTCATTTACTTACTTTGATACATAGGGCTTAGTTTTTCAGAGTTGATCCAAATCCACCCTCATCCCTTTTCCAAAGGGGAAAAAGGGTATTATCGGCCCACAAATATCGAAAAAACCCCAGGGACATAAGGGCAGGGGATGTTGAATTTGGGGCTCGCAGGAATCCCATTCAAGTTGCACAATTTAAGGGTAAATGATAGGGATAGAACGAGTCAAGGAAGGAGGCTTAGGGGGTTAATGGCATATAATTGGCCAAAAAAATTTGGCTTCTTTTTGGCAGCCTGGATTGTTCTTTTCACTGCTGGCTGCGCGCCACCTCCTCCCATGCTGATCATAAGGGATGGAAGCATACAAGGCCTAGGCAAGGTCTACAGGCCTGGGGACATAGTCCAACTCCCAGAGGGAAAGATCGTTTCTTTTACCGAGCTCGTGGATATCCTGGGTGAAAAGGAACTGGTCTTCGTGGGTGAGGTTCATGCGGACCCAGAGCATCACCTCATTCAAACCCAGATCCTCCAGGCCCTTGCCATGAGATGGGGGAGATTGGATGTGGCCATGGAATTTCTACCCGCCCAGGTCCAAGGATGGGTTGATCGCTTTGTCTCTGGAAAGAGCGGTGAAGAGGAATTTCTCTCAGCAGTCAATTGGACAAAGGTGTGGGGATTTCCCTTTCATCTTTACCGGCCCTTGTTCCTGGTGGTAAAGAGGGAGGGAGGCAGGATTTTGGCCATTAACGCGCCTCACAAGATTGTAAGGAAGGTTGCAAGGAATGGGCTGTCCAGCCTTAGCAAAGAGGAAAGGGCACTCATTGCAAGGGAGATAGATTTGTCCCATCCCAGGCACAGGAAATACCTAAAAAAGGTGTTTGACACCCACGCCCACGGCGAGATCAAGAACTTTGAATACTTCTACCAGGCACAATGCGTGTGGGAAGACACCATGGCCGAAAACATTGCAAGGTGGCTAATGAAGTCCAAAAGGAACTTGGTGGTGCTGACTGGAAACGGGCACATCTTGAACCGCTACGGGATACCCGATAGGGCCTCGAAGAGGGCGGGGAAAGAGGCAGCCATAGTGGTG
>JAMOVZ010000376.1 GCA_027061865.1 Desulfobacterales bacterium | reverse complement strand
CGATGGCAGGGGGGGATACGAGATAGTTGGGGGGTATGTGAAGGTCCCCATCGTATTCCATCATTCCTGCGTAAAGCACATCAGGCAAAGGCCCACGGTCGAACTCATGGAAATCCTTTTCGGTGAAGGCCCTAGATATCTCGATCGCCCTGTCGCCCCTGAAATTAAAGTTTATGACGACATCTCCATCCTTTATCGGGCCTACTGGGTTTCCATTCTCATCAACTATTACAAAGGCATCCATATATTGGTCTGTGATATTGGGGTCTTCTCTGTAGAAAGTTTCAACCGCCTCCCTCGCCGAACGAAATGGCCTTCCTTTCCCCAGCACATGGGCTTCCCAGCCCCTCTTCACGATCTCCCAATCGGCCTCGTAGCGGTCCATGGTAACCCGCATCCTTCCACCGCCTGAGGCAATGCGGTAGTCTAGCCCCTTTTCCCTGGAGATTTTGGCAAGTTTTTCTTCCGTTGGAATTATGTACTTCAGCGCAGATCTCTCCTCCACATCGCGGCCATCCAGCAGGGCATGGACACGCACCTTTTTGATGCCAAGTTCGGCGCACTTGTCGATCAGTTTAAAAAGGTGATCAATATGGGAATGGACATTTCCGTCTGAAAGGAGCCCGATAAAATGAATCGTCCCCCCTTTCCTCCCCCGTTCAACTATCTTGGCCCACAACTCTGTCTGAAATATCTGGCCGGACTCAATGGCCTTGTTTACAAGGCGTGCTCCCTGGTCAAACACCCGGCCTGCACCTAACGTATTATGCCCCACCTCGCTGTTACCCATATCTTTGTCGCTGGGAAGCCCTACGGCCGTGCCATGGGCCTGCAAGGAGCAGAACAGCCTGGATCCAAAGAGTTTGTCCAGGACAGGGGTGTTTGCCACGTACACGGCATTTCGCTCATCCTGAGGCCCAAGTCCTATTCCATCCATAATGATCAGGAGCAATGGGCCTTTTCTGCCTGAGAAGTTCGTAAGTTTGTTCAGTCTCAATTCCATTCCACGGGTCTCCCTTCAGATATGAGGTGTGACACTCCCATATCAACGATCTTTTCATGAGCGCTCTTATCAAACATCAGCCATACTCCCTGCAAGTCTTGAGCAAGGGCAGCATAACAGGCATCATACCCTGTCAATCCCTTTTTGATAAATCTATCAGCCCTTTTGGCCAAGGCCATGGTCATCGGACATCAATTAGCCTCCTTTTAGTGCATAGGTCAAGTGAATAGGTGTGGATGCAGAAGTATATTTTTTGTTCCCCCTATATTCTCCGCATGCCAAAAAGGACTTGGGCGTTGAAAAGCTTCTATGATCTAGCTATAGTGGCCTTGGAAATCACAACTCCCTTGAAGCAGTAGAATAAGGTATTACTGGAAAAGGAGAAAAATACCATGCCCCGACATGTAGTGGTAATAGGTGCAGTGGCGTTAGGCCCAAAGGCCGCATGCCGCTTCAAAAGGCTTGAACCTGAATCAAGCGTTACCATGATAGATATGAGCGGCCTCATCTCTTATGGCGGATGCGGAATCCCTTACTTTGTCTCCGGAGATGTGAGCAGCCCTGAAGAGCTTCAATCCACCAGCTTTCACATGTTGAGAGACAAGGAATTTTTCAAGAATGCAAAAGACATAGAGGCCCTTACAGGCAAGAAGGCCACCCGAATTGACAGGGAACACAAAAGGGTGGTGATTCAAGATCTTGTCACTGGAAAACAAGGGGAG
>JAMOVZ010000375.1 GCA_027061865.1 Desulfobacterales bacterium | reverse complement strand
CTGTCTTACGATGACAGGCTCGGTAACGCCAAACTGGTCTATCCTGTTTCTGATGATTTCAAGAGACTGCTCAACTGCGTGCTCCCTGATGAACTGCTCTTCCTTTGGCGAAAGGGCAAGGGTAATAGTGGGAAATTTTGATTTTTCATCTATCTTTTTGATAACTAGGTTGGGAAAATCCTTCTCTATGACTTCCTTGATCTTCTCAAGGGCACTCTTATTGGGCACTGCTATCAAGATCTCATCAGGATTGTCACTTTTTCTCCGGACAATGGTTATTCCCTGACGCTTGAGTGCATCCTTCAAATCCTGTGCTGCAAGCTGGGCAGCGTTTCGCACAGCCTGGTCCACGTCCACCTTCAGGATAAGATGCATTCCTCCTTGAAGGTCTAATCCAAGCTTTAGCCCCTCCTGATAGATGTACTTTTTAAACCACTGGGGAGTGTTGGGGTAAAAGGAGGGCAAGACCAACACGACTGAACTTATAAAAAGAAATGCAAGAAAAGCAAACTTCCACTTTAGGGCCTTGGGCATTGAAAAAACTCCTTCTGATTATTTTCCCTGATACTATAATTGAGCATTGCGCAGAAGCTTATTGGGCAACAATGTTTTCTAGAAATTGATCTTTTAGTAAAACAAATGGGCTTTTGCAAGAAGATTTGTTTGGGGCTGGTGTATTATCACAATAGAAAAGAAATAGGACTGCTTCAAGAACCTGGCTCTCCCTTGGCCAAAAGCTCTTTAAGCTGATCCATAAATTCTTTAAGATCCTTAAACTGCTTATATACAGAAGCAAATCTTACATAGGCAACGTCATCCCATTGTCTGAGCTTATCCATGACCTTTTCACCTATAATCCTGGTCTGGATCTCTGGAACACCCTTTTCCTGGATCTCACGCTCCAGTTCATCAACAAACTGCTCTATCTCATTTATGCTAATGGGACGCTTCTCACACGCCTTAAGGATACCATCTATAATCTTTCTACGTTCAAAGGGTTCGCGTCTGCCATCCTTTTTCACCACCATTGGCTGGAATTCCTCAATCTGTTCATAGGTGGTGAATCTCTCTAGGCAGTTGAGACACTCCCTACGCCGCCTAATGGCCCGGCCATTTCTGGCCGGCCTCGAATCTACAACCTTTGAACTAGGATGATTACAGAACGGACACTTCATAAGCCATTACTACCACCAAAGGCCGTGTAATGACAAGTATAAGTTGATTTTGGGCTGATATTAAGTTCTTTGAAGAATAAAATTTAATATTTGATTTGAAGGCTAATCATCAGGAGGATGGATGCACCCCACAGGATATGTCAATTTTTCACACCCCCGAACTCATACCTTACCGGATACTTCTTGGGGTCCAAGACAACCTGTTTGGCCAACCTTTTATCTACGTTTATAACAATAGGCCCAAGCAAGTTGGCTGACATCTCTGAAGGTTTTCCATTATCGGACTTCCTAAAGGAAACTATCACCAAGGCCTCTGCCTGGCCTTCATCCTTTATTTGAAGTTCCTCCTGGGCATCTTCAGGAAGTTCAAAGGAATAGTCCGAAACTATCACAGCCGGATTCACCACAACGAAGGCCAAATCCGGACTATCCACACTTTGGAGCCAAAAAAATGGGGAATCCTCCTTGTGGGGTAAAAGGACATATCTGAGGTCATTTGGAAAGCCCAGAATTCCACGAACAAAGTTAAATATCTTGTTCTCATCTACTTCTACT
>JAMOVZ010000374.1 GCA_027061865.1 Desulfobacterales bacterium | reverse complement strand
ATACCAAGGAGGCCCCCGGCAAATGGGCAAAGAAGGTTGGGAGCCACGCCCCCAAGGTCAAGGTTGAAGGGAGGAAGGTCACCATCGAGACGGTCCATCCCATGACAAAGGCCCATTTTATCGTACTCCACACCTTGGTAAGTGAGGCAGGAGAGGTGCTGGGCGCAAAAACATTCACCCCTGAAGACAAGCGAGCTTGCTCAAGCCATGAAATCCCCACTGGCGCAGGCAATAAATTTTTTGCTACCAGTTTCTGCAACCTTCACGACTTTTGGGTAACACCCTTCAGCATCTAAGCCCCGCCTGCCCTCCTCCAATATATTTCACTTGGGCGGGGGCAGGCCTACACCACCCGTGAGCGTTTATCATCCTCGCAAAGCTCAGGCGCTGGCCCAGGCTCTAGAATCAATTCCCCCCTAATCAAAGGGCTTCCCTTACAACATTAACCTGCTGAACTTATTGTAAGTTATTAGTTCACTCTTGAAACCGAAATGAACTTAGGGTAAAGGTTGGGGCTGACCGGCCCTCCGGGTCCCCCGGCAAGATTCATACCCCGAAAGGAGAATAGTGTGACTCATGGCTACAGATCTTGATCAATTGTGCATTAATACCATAAGGATGCTCTCGGCTGACTGTATTCAAGCTGCAAACTCCGGCCATCCCGGCATGCCAATGGGGGCGGCCGCAATGGCCTACGTGCTCTGGACCAAGTTTCTGAAGCACAATCCGCATAATCCCAGGTGGCCAAACAGGGACCGGTTTGTGCTATCTGCGGGCCACGGCTCAATGCTCCTCTACAGCCTTTTGTATCTTACAGGCTACGACCTTACATTGGAGGATCTCAAAAACTTCCGCCAATGGGGGAGTAAGACACCGGGGCATCCCGAGTACGGCATCACCCCAGGTGTAGAGACCACCACTGGCCCCTTGGGTCAAGGATTCGCCAATGGTGTAGGAATGGCCATGGCAGAAAGGTTCCTGGCGGCCAAGTTCAACAGGCCAGGCCATCAGGTCATTGACCATTACACTTATGCCATCGTGAGTGACGGTGACCTGATGGAAGGAATCAGCCATGAGGCAGCATCCCTTGCAGGGCACTTGAAGCTAGGAAGGCTTATTTATCTATACGATGACAACCACATCTCAATTGAAGGAAGCACTGACATCACCTTCACGGAAGACCGGAGCGCCCGGTTCCAGGCATACGGCTGGCATGTGGAGGTGGTGGAAGACGGAAATGACTTGGAAGCTATTGAAAGCGCTATCCAAAAGGCAAGGGCCGAAGCCGACAGGCCATCCATCATCGCCATAAGAACACACATAGGCTATGGCAGCCCAGGTAAACAGGACGACCCCTCTGCCCATGGAGAACCACTGGGAGAAGAAGAGCTTGCCAGGACCAAGGAAAATCTTGGATGGCCCACTGAGCCCATGTTTTATGTCCCAGACCAAGCCCTTGAGCACTTCAGGGAGGCCATTAACAGGGGCAAAAAACTGGAGGCCGGGTGGAACGACTCCCTCAGGCAATTCAAGGCCGACTACCCCCGGCTGGCCGAGGAATTCGAGGCCTGGATTGAAGGCCGCCTTCCTGAGGGCTGGAAAGATGAGCTGCCCGCATTTGATGCCGACCAAAAGGGGATAGCAACCAGAGGGGCCTCGGGTGTGGTGCTAAACCGAATAGCTCCCAAGATCAAGAATTTAATCGGGGGATCTGCGGACTTGGCCCCATCCAACAAGACCCTGATCAAAGGGGAAAAGGATTTTCAGGCTCCAACCTATGAGGGCCGAAACATTCGCTTCGGGGTAAGAGAGCATGCCATGGGCGCCATATTGAACGGCATGGCCCTCCACGGGGGACTTATCCCATATGGAGGCACTTTTCTGGTCTTCTCTGATTACATGAAACCAGCCATAAGACTTGCGGCCCTCATGGGCCTTAAGGTGATCTACGTATTTACCCATGACAGCATCGGCCTGGGTGAGGACGGCCCCACTCACCAGCCCATTGAACAATTGGCCATGTTGCGGGCCGTCCCAAACCTTGCGGTCATTCGGCCGGCAGATGCCAATGAGACTGCTGAGGCCTGGAAGACGGCCCTTAGTTTGAAGGGCACGCCTGTTGCCCTTGCCCTTACACGCCAGGCCGTTCCTGTGCTTGACAGAAAAGAATATGCATCTGCCACGGGGCTTGAAAGGGGGGCATACATACTGAAGGAGTGGGGCGAAGGCGTCCCTGAACTTATCATTATAGGTACAGGTTCAGAAGTACACATTGCCCTGGAGGCGGCACAAACATTGGCGGACAAGGGAATCAAGGTGCGGGTGGTGAGCATGCCCTCGTGGGAGTTGTTTGACAAGCAACCACAGGCCTATAAAGAGGAAATTTTGCCTGATCCTGTATGGGCCAGGATCGCCATTGAGGCGGGCTCTTCTCATGGCTGGCATAAATTTGTAGGTCAAAAGGGAAGGATAGTGGGTATTGACCGTTTTGGGGCCTCTGCGCCGTATAAAACCCTTTACAAGGAATTCGGTCTAACCCCGGACCGAATCGTACACGAGGCCCTTGTTCTCATTGGCCCTAGGTGAACGATTCCTCGCGTGGATTGAAAAGCACTGGATTAGGTGCTTAATTTCATGAAAAATGTAAAGGAATCTGCCAAGTACGTCTTGCAATGGAGCCGCCATGTCCGTATTGATATAGATGCGGTGAGAGAGTTGGCCGATCGGATCATACCTGATTCCCCTCAAATACCTCCATGGGACTACTCTCACCACTATTTTGACGGAACCGAAAAAACCCTTTCATACCTCTTTGTGCTCGATACCCTCAACTTCTGTTTCTGGCCCGCGCCAGGGAGCGAAAGATGGACCATAAGTTATGGGGGCGTGGAACTGTCAGGTTATGTGGCGCTGGCTGCTGCTCTAAAAAGGGCCTTTGAACAAGGTCTTCCATTGGATGATCCCTCATATCTCTCTACAATGAATATGTCTGACCTGCGAGATATTTTGCAGGGTAAAGGGACACTGCAGTTGATGGGAGAAAGATTGCAAGCCCTTAGAGAGTTGGGAACCTACCTCGTAACCAAATGGAAAGCCAGCCCTGCCCAATTGTTAGAGGCCTGCTCTGGCTCGGCAATCAGCCTGGTGCACAAATTGGCTGCCAACCTGCAATCCTTTCGCGACATCGCCAAGTACAAGGGCAAAACCGTTTACTTTTACAAAAGGGCCCAGATATTGGCTGCTGACATATATGCAGCATTTCAGGGCAGGGGCTGGGGGGAATTCAGGGACATGGATCGCCTCACAGCCTTTGCAGACTACAAACTCCCCCAGGTTCTCCGCCAACTGGGAGTCCTGGTATATAGCCCGGAGCTTGCGGCCAGGGTTGATTCAATGGAGCTGATTCCTCCTTCAAGTGAGGAGGAGATCGAGATCCGCGCCCATACAATATGGGCTGTTGAGCTGTTGTGCAGTGAGCTTAAACAAAAGGGGCAAAATATCTGTGCCTTTCAAATGGATTGGATTCTTTGGAACATGGGTCAGCAGGACAAGTTCAGGAAAAGGCCATACCACCGGACAGTAACTATTTTCTACTGATGCTTATATTTGTCCAAGAACCTACTTCAGAACTGAGCGGGGGAGCGGGATGTTCCCGAAGCGGCGTCATTTTGGCCCTGAAGCATGATAGCAGAAGGGCTAAAATCCGCAGTGAGCGGAGCCACGGACGGCGCAGCGAACGTAGCAGAGGGAATATGCCGTTTCCCTGCTCCGAAATCTGAAGAGGGTATAACCTGAACTTACAACTACAGTCCTTGGCACCTTAACTAACTGAAATCGCACTGTTGAATCGAAAAGATCTGTCCATTTTGGATACTAGTGATTGATGCTGAATTTTGAGATCAAGGCAAAATACGGCAAAGCCAGGACAGGGATCATCACAATATCCCATGGCCCGATAGAAACACCTGCCTTTGCAACAGTGGGCACTCTTGCATCAGTGAAGGCGCTGACCCCACGGGAACTCAAGGAGCTTGGCACACAGGTCATCATCGCAAATACTTACCACTTACACCTCCAACCAGGCGAAGACATAATAGCAGAGGCAGGGGGGCTCCATAGGTTCATGGGATGGGATGGCCCTCTCATGACTGACTCAGGTGGTTTCCAGATCTTCAGCCATGGCGCAGGCAAGGAACACGGGGTTGGAAAAATCGCCTCCATTTTCCCTGACGAACCTGACAGAGGCGGCCACTTAAAGAAAAAGCCAGGCAAATCACTGGTCACGGTTGATGAAGACGGGGTTGATTTTGTCTCGTACCTGGATGGATCTCGCCGCCGATTTACGCCCGAAAGCGTTATCCAGATCCAGGCAAAGCTCGGTGCCGATATTATCCTGCCTTTGGACGAATGTACATCTCCATTGCATGACAAGGAATATACCTTCAACGCCCTGGAACGTACCCACCGCTGGGCTGTGAGGGCGGTGGAGGCCTTTTCAAGATATGGAAAATCACATCAGTCTCTATTTGGGATTGTGCAGGGCGGAGCCTTTGAGGACCTGAGAAAAAAAAGCGCTGATTTTATTTGCCAATTGGACTTCAGTGGCTTTGCCATTGGAGGATCATTAGGCAAGTCCAAGCAAGAAATGCACAGTGTGCTTGAATGGACGATACCGAATCTTCCGCAGGAAAAGCCAAGGCATCTGCTGGGCATTGGTGAGGTAGAAGATATCTTTGAAGCAGTGATAAGGGGAGTTGATACATTTGATTGTGTTGTCCCCACTCGAACAGCTCGGACCGGTACTCTTCTGGTAAGCGATTATCCCAGGAACAGGATGCATATTCTCAACAGCCGGTTTCGCAATGACTACCGTCCTCTTGAAGAGAACTGCCCATGCTACACCTGTTCCAATTTTTCCCGCGCATATCTCCGTCATCTCTTTGCAGCCAAAGAGCCCACCGCAATGGTGCTTGCTACTATCCATAACTTATGTTTTATGGAGAGATTGATGGCCCAAATCCGTTCCGCCATAGCAAACGGAGCCTTCCAAGACCTGATGGAAAGGTGGACTGGAAAGACATCCGGGCTTAGCTCTTGACATCTGCTATTTGGTTGTGTAGATTCGCGAACATTTTTCCAGCAATAAAAGGCAATGAGGTCTGCCTGAACCGCCCTGAAATAGTACTCCACGCTTGATTTAGGGCTGATGACTTCTGTTGGAGTATCAGGGAAAATTTTGGGCAGAGATTATGCAATTAGCCCGACATGAACCTGTCGGGTTTTTTTGTACGCTCTGCAAACACTTAGGAGGTGAGTTATTCGTGGCCTTTAGTATAGCTCTCATTATCATCCTAGGGCTTAGCGCTGACTATCTGTTTCGAAGGATGAAGCTTCCAGGGCTTGTGGGAATGCTCATTGTGGGGATCTTGGCAGGCCCTTATGTGTTCAATCTTCTGTCTCCTGAAATGATGCATGTCTCAGGGGATTTCAGAAAAATTGCGCTTATAGTTATTCTTCTGAGGGCAGGCTTTGAACTGCGTCGGGATACGTTACATCGTGTGGGTCGGGCAGCCCTGTTTATGAGTGCAATTCCCGCTATTTTTGAGATAATTGGAGTGACAATCTTGGCCCCTAGATGGCTCGGCATGTCTTATCTGGATGCAGCACTAATGGGATCTATTCTGGGTGCTGTTTCTCCAGCGGTGGTGGTTCCATTGATGATAGACTTTATGGACCGGGGCCGGGGGGCCAAGAAGGGGATCCCTACGCTCATACTGGGCGCCTCTTCCATTGACGATGTTTTTGTAATAGTGGTCTTCAGCATTCTTCTTAGCGCCTATGGCGGAGGAGAAGTTCATATATTCAAGAAGCTTTTGGAAATTCCGGTCTCCATTGGACTTGGGATTGTTGTGGGGCTCATACCAGGTTATTTCCTTTACAAACTTTTTGAGGCTCGGGACTGGCGCCCCCCAAAACGCACCCTGATTGTCTTGGGTATCGCAATTCTCCTTACAAGGCTCGAAGAATTATTACAAGGCACGGTCCCCATAGCTAGCCTGTTGGGTGTTATGGCCTTGGGATTCATTATCCTGGAAAAGTCTGAACCTATAGCTCATATAATATCCCAGGAGTTGAAAAAGTTATGGGTATTTGCAGAGCTATTGTTGTTTGTACTAGTAGGAGCCCAAGTAAATATACATGTGGCATGGCATGCAGGACTGGCCGGTGCGGCTGTCATCTTCTGTGGTTTGATTTTTCGGAGCATAGGCACATATCTTTCCCTGTTGGGAACTCCATTTAACTGGAAGGAAAAGCTTTTCTGCATAGTGGCATATATACCTAAAGCGACCGTCCAGGCTGCCATTGGCGCTGTCCCCCTTTCAGCAGGTGTGCCATCCGGAGAGCTTATCTTGGCCATGGCGGTGTTATCTATTTTGCTTACTGCACCACCTGGGGCCATCGCCATCATGGCAATGGGCGAGCGCATACTGGACCATGGTGAAAAATCACCTTACCGATTCAAGGAATTGAGAGATCAATTCAATCTACCTAGGGTTGGAGAGAGGGTCAGGAGCAAGAGATATGGAACCGTGTGGAAGGTGATCGAGGAAAGAGAAGTGTGGATCCCTTCCAAATCTGATGGTTCGGATGGAAAGCGGATACCTGCAATCTACATCAGGTATTGGAGGGAAGATACAGCCACGGGGCCAGCCACGGGAAAGACCTTTTCATTTCGATACAGTGTAGAAGATCCTAGTTTCGAAGACCACTGGGAAATATTGTATGATTGGTAGAGATTGTTATGGTAGGTAGT
>JAMOVZ010000373.1 GCA_027061865.1 Desulfobacterales bacterium | reverse complement strand
AGATTCGAAGGAAGTCACATGGTTCAGCCACAAGATCAGTGCTCAGACACCTCTACCCGGTATATGGAAGGATCAGCACAATAATCTTTCCTATGCACTCTGGCCTTAGCTTCTTCTGCCGCTAACACGGCTTATATTTTCCGCAACCACCTCTGCTATTGCAACCTGCTGTCTGCTTGCCTCATCTTTTTTATCATTCTCTTCAGAGTTGTGGCTCGCGCTTGCTATCATTTGCCCTATTTCTTTCCCATCAGAAAAATTCCGTAACTTGCCCTAAGTGGTGGCAGCATCCTTATTATTTTACCCTCTTTCTGGTCTTCAGAAGTGGCGACAGCTACTTCCTTGAGGATTCTGAACCCGGCTTCATGGGAAAACCTGCGGAAGTCCTTGATGGTAATCACCCGTATGTTCGGCGTGTCATACCATTGATAAGGGAGTGATTTTGTCACAGGGGCATATCCGGTAAATAGGAGTTGGGCCCTTGCCTTCCAATGGCTGAAATTCGGGAAGCTCACAATCCCATACCGACCAATTCTCAGGACCTCCCTCAAAACCTGTGCTGGTTCGTAGACCTGCTGAAGTGTCTGGCTCACTATCACATAGTCAAAGCTGTCATCTGAATACTCCAGGATCTCTTCATTTATGTCTCCTTGGATTACACTGAGCCCCTTTTCAATGCATTTCTCAACCTTTGTCTCGTCTATCTCAATGCCACTGCCTTTGACCTGCTTGTTGTCCTTCAAATAACGGAGCAAATAGCCCTCACCACAACCTAGATCCAAGACCCTGCTCCCTGGCCTTATCCAAGAGGCTATTATCTGCAAATCAAACCTTATCCCGTTATCGGCGAATCGAAGAACTGACATTTTCCATAAAACCCCTTATCAAATTACTCAACCTTTCATTGGGCAGCAGGAATGCATCATGCCCCCAGTCTGCTTCGATCTCACAGAAGCTCACCTCTCCACCACCTCTCTTTATGGCCTGAACAATTGTCTTGGACTGATATGAGGGATAGAGCCAATCAGAAGTGAAGGAGACAACCAGGAACTTGGCCTTTGCCTTGGAGAAGGCCTCAACTATAGAGCCTCGGCCATGATCCCGTTCCAGCTCATAGTAGTCAGCGGCTTTGGTTATGTAGAGGAAGGAATTTGCGTCAAAGCGCTCTACAAATTTCTGTCCCTGGTGCCTGAGATAGCTCTCCACCTGAAAATCGGCATCAAAGTTGTAGGAGAAGGCCTCCCTGTTTTGAAGCCTCCTCCCAAATTTGGCCCTCATGGACTCTTCAGACAGATAGGTGATGTGCCCAATCATTCGGGCCACTGCCAATCCGTGATCAGGCCTTGGGCCGTCATAATAGTGTCCGCCCATCCATTTAGGATCAGCCATGATGGCCTGCCTGGCCACTTCATTAAAGGCTATTGCAAGGGGAGAATGCTTGGTGGTGGTGGCAAGTGCAATGGCTGATTGGACCAACTCCGGGTGCCTTACCGTCCATTCCAACACTTGCATTCCACCTATTGAGCCCCCCGCTACACAAAGAAGTTTGTCAATCCCCAGATGATCCACCAGGACTTTTTGCGCATCTACCATATCACCAATGGTGACCAGCGGAAAATCCAGGCCATAGGGTCTTCCAGTTGAAGGATTGGTGGATGAAGGCCCGGTTGTTCCCATACAGCCCCCAAGTATGTTGGAGCAGATAACAAAGTATTTCTCAGTATCAATTCCCTTGCCTGGCCCCACCATGATGTCCCACCATCCTGGTTTGGGGTCATCCTCCCTGTAGTAGCCGGCCACATGGGAATCACCCGAAAGCGCATGGCACACAAGAACTGCGTTGCTTTTATCAGCATTTAATTCTCCATATGTCTCATAGGCAATGGTTACGGGGCCGAGCAGTGCACCGCTTTCAAGCCTCATCTGGTTTGGCGGATGGCCAAAAATAAGGTGTTTCTTCTCAACCAGCCCTACTGAAATGCCGTCACTATCATGTTCAATATATTCACTCATTTTGTGTTTTCTCCAATACTCACTAACTCGCCTAGGGGCTATTTTACGGCCATATCCAGGGCCTTTGTAAGATCGTAAACTATGTCTTCTATGTCCTCAATTCCCACAGATAACCTAACAAAGTCTTCACTCACCCCAGCCTCCAGCCGCTGCTCTTTTGTGAGCTGCGAGTGAGTGGTGCTTGCAGGATGGATAGCTAAAGATTTTGCATCCCCCACATTTGCAAGATGAGAGAAAAGCTCCAGTGACTCTATGAAGCGCTTGCCAGCCTCAAGCCCCCCTTTGATGCCAAAGCCCACCACAGCACCAAACCCACCCTCAAGGTACCTACGAGCCAATTCATGGGTAGGATGGGTCTTGAGCCCGGGATACAGCACCCAGCTTACCGCCGGATGAGCCTGCAGAAACTCAGCCACGGCCATGGCGTTTTCACAGTGGCGCTCCATCCTCAGATGCAGGGTCTCAAGCCCCATAAGTATCAAAAAGGCATTAAACGGGCTCATACATGGCCCCAAGTCCCTGGTAAGACGCGACTTAAGCTTTACTATGTAGGCGAGTTGTCCAAACTCCTCCAGATATGTTATTCCTCCACGATACGCAGGGTCAGGGGCACTTAGCTCTGGGAAATTCGCTGATCCCCATTCAAACTTGCCCGAGTCCACCACAATTCCGCCCAGGGATGTTCCATGCCCCCCGATCCACTTTGTAAGGGAGTGCATTACTATGTGAGCTCCGAACTCGATGGGTCTGCAAAGGTAAGGGGTCGCAAAGGTATTGTCCAAGATCAGAGGGACGGCAGCGTTGGTGGCAACCTCTGAAACCCTTTCAATATCAAGCACATTCAGTTTTGGGTTTCCAATGGTCTCGGCAAACAGGGCCTTCGTGTTTTCATCAATAGCCTCTTGAAAGGCCGGGGCTGTGGGTTCCACAAAGCGGACCTCGATACCGAACTTTCTTGAAAATGTGAGGTCAAACAAGGTGTAAGTGCCTCCATATAGCGTCTTGGAGGCCACAATGTTGTCTCCGCTGTTTGCTATGGTGAGAATGGACAGAAGTGTTGCCGCCTGACCTGAGGAAGTGGAGGCTGCAGCAATGCCTCCCTCCATCTGGGCGACTCTCTCTTCTAACACCTCGTAAGTGGGGTTGGTAAAACGGTTGTAAATCCCGCCAGGGAAGTCGGGTGGCTGCAAGGCAAAGAGGTTTGCAGCCTGCCCCGTGCTCTCAAAATTGTAAGCCACTGTCTGATAGATGGGCACCGCCCTTGCCCTGGTCACAGGATCCACCCTTTGGCCCCCGTGGACCGCGATTGTCCCAAGTCCTTTTTCCCGCCTAGCCATCTTCACCATCCTTTCCAGTGTTGAAAAAGATGAAACATTCGCACTTTCTGCAAATCTTCATCTTTGCCTCCCAATTGTTCCTGTCTCTTCCCTGACACATGGTGCCACTAATGAACCAGCAGAGATTCCCCAACCGAAATTCCCATGCCGGGCACCTGTTCCGCCTCTTTTCAGGACAATTCTTCACATCCCAGCATGGCCTTCCGTTATACGCTGTGGGACACTTCCTGCTTGCAAGGAGCAGCATCTGGCGCTCGATGTAGCTAGGGACCTTGCGCCAACCCTGCTCATAACTGCACACGGCCTTGAGAGAAATTCCCAACAGCCGCGCAAGCTCTTTCTGGGTTTTGCCCAGCCTTGATCTGATGGAAATAAATTCCTTTGGATCCATACTGGCTCCTGTGGGTATATGGGCATAATAAATGGGCCTCTACCTTACTACTACTTTGTGGTATTTTTGTCAAGTGGCTCCATGAGAGAAAACCGAGATAAAAAAGAGGAATCAGTCAACACCTTGACATTGTATGCCACAATGTGCCATTTTATCATTGATGTAAATTGGAAAAATCATAAGATTAGAGTCTAAAACCGCCATCCTCAGCAAGGTTGATAGGATTTTTTTATGACTTTTACTATTTCCCTGTATGCGGCCCTTTGTATATTTGCAGGAGGGATTCTTTGTAAGACCTACAATTGGTTCAGGATTTCTGTCGGAATACACGGTCAAGACACCTCTCCTGGCCAAAGGCTTTTATCTGCCTTGAAAGGCATCCTGTCCATGCTCACAAGCAAGAAGATAATTAATCTGGGAAGGGCATTCTTCTTTGATGTGCTTCTTCAAAACAGACTTCTGCAGGCCAGCGCCTACAGGTGGGCCTCCCACATGCTCGTATTTTGGGGCTTCACTTTATTGCTGGTTATGCACGCCTTGGAAGCCGTTATAATGGAGCCCCTTATCAGCGATTACGCATCCACCCAAAACCCGTACCTTTTTTTGAGAAATTTGGGAGGATTATTTGTCCTGTTAGGATTGGCAATGATGATTTTTAGGGAACACCTAACTGTTCCGGCAAAGACAAAGAGATCAGGGGCTGACATTGCCATATTGGTATTTCTAGGTGTAATGCTGGTATCAGGCATTTTTCTTGAGGGCACAAAGATCACCTCCAAGACCAGATTCCTGGAAATGGTCGAAGATTATTCGGATGAGGATGATCCCCGGGCCATAAAGGCCCTGGAATACTATTGGGCGAGGTATTATGGCCTAGCAAGTGACACCGACTTTCCAAAGGACGACTCAAGGCTTCTCGAAACGGGCAAAGATATCCATGAGATGAGCTGTGCTTCGTGTCACGCAAGGCCCCAGTGGGCATTTATGAGTTATGGTTTCTCTAAGCTGTTAAGGCCTATTGCCAGGGATCTTGACCGGGCAGGTGGAACCATATTTTTATGGTATATGCATTTCCTCACAGCATTTGCAGCCCTCGCTTTATTTCCCTTCACCAAATTCTTACACCTTTTGGCCACACCGCTGAGCCTGTTAGCCAATGCTGTGATGGATGAAAGTTCATCTGATCCGGCAAATATTGCCACTAAACAGGCCATTGAGCTTGACGCCTGCACTCATTGCGGGCTATGCACTGAGGTATGTTCTGTGGAAATGGCCTTCCGTGCCATTCCAAATCCTAACATCTTCCCTTCTGAGAAGATTCAAAAGCTACGATCCATGGCGGTGGGAGGAAATACTTCCCATCAGGATGCCGCGGATATGCTCCAAGGCCTATATTTGTGCACGAATTGCCATAGGTGCACCGATATATGCCCTTCTGGCATTAATCTTCAATCCCTCTGGTTTTATGTTAGGGAAGCCTATCTCCTTAAGATCCCGGAGCCTTTGGTTCTTACCTTTTTCTCCTTTTACAGAGGCATAAAGCAAGAATTGCTTGGCCCTGATAGGTTTCACCGCCCCTTGAAGGCGGTGCGGAAAGCCTTGAATGCGAGTTTAGACACAGGGATCGGTACAACTCAAACCATTGAGCTTAATGAGATCGATCGGCAAAAGAAAAACCTGCTTTCCAAATCCCTCCGGGGAAGTTCTCTGTCTTACTGTTTTACATGTACTACATGCTCCTCGGCATGCCCTGTCACCAGGGTGGTGGATGACGCTCCCGGGGAGCTGGGATTGGTGCCTCATCAAATTATTAGGGCGGTAAACCTAGGACTTGTGGATATAGTATTCCGCTCTGAGATGCTGTGGAGCTGTCTTGGCTGCTATCTCTGCCAGGATGCATGTCCCCAAGGTGTCCGTGTGGCCGATATCCTGGCAGAGCTAAAGTTAATGGCTGCCAACCAAGTGAAAGGACATTTGCAAAAGAGAGGCGAGAAGGAAGATCTCGAATGAAAAGGATTGCAATCCAGCGCTGTTGCAGCACCCCAGTGTTATTAAAACAATACGAAACCTCAACAGATAGTGTGTTACGAAGGCTGGGCGTGGAGCCAGTGGATATTCAGAACTTTGGGTGCTGCGGATATCCATTGAGAACCTTTGACCTGGAGGCCTACTTGGCTTGCTCCGCCAAAAACATCTCTTTGGCAGAGAAAGAAGGATTACAGGTTCTTACCTTCTGCAACGGCTGCTACTTGAGCCTCAGGCAGGCATACCACTATCTGAAAAACGATGACAATGTTAAAGCCGGCACTAACGCTATCCTTGCTCAAGATGGCCTGGTGTTTCGTGGAACCACAGAAATCGTGCATCTTCTTCATTTCTTAATCAGCATCAAAGAAAAAATTCATGATTCCATCACCTCGCACCTCAAAGGGCTGAAGGTGGCCACACACTATGGCTGCCAGTTAATGAGGCCCCGTGAGGTGGTTGACTTTACTCAACATAAGCCCCCTCTATTTTTTGATGAATTAGTAGAGATTACAGGAGCCGAAAGTATATCCTGGGCGGCTAAACAGGACTGCTGTGGGGCTCCCATCTATGGTTTAAACCCTGATATCTCTACTAGGCTTCTTGTCAAGAAGATCCTGAACGCAAAAGAGGCAGGCGCTAGCCTCCTTTGCATTGCCTGCCCCTTTTGCCAGCTTCAGTTTGACCATGTTCAACACCGACTACTGGCTGAGGGCCGCTTGGACCAAGGGCTCCCATGTATCTTGTACACCCAGCTGTTGGGGTTGGCCTTGGGACTGGACGAAGAGGCCTTAGGAATCCAGAAGAACAAAATAGATCTTACCTGGATCAAAGATTTCCTTTAAGGCAAAGCAACCTCCTTTGCTTCCTTTTTTGCGCTATTTTATATAAATAAATATGTTGTCCCGATGCAATTTGTTATAAAAAATAAGGAGAAATCATGGAACCTGATGACATGGTCTCAGAGCTAAGGAACAGGGTCGCTGACTTTGTCAGCGGTTACAAAGCCCAGCCTGGAATCACAAACTGGTGGAGAAGGCCGCTATTGGC
>JAMOVZ010000372.1 GCA_027061865.1 Desulfobacterales bacterium | reverse complement strand
TGGGCCAAAAGCCCCACCTTTCCTATGTTTAGGAGGTTGGTTAATCCGCTCATATCTACTCCGTTGACCTGAATTTTATTTGTCTCGCATACCCTGCAACTCCCCTCTTTATTTCATCAGTGTGAGACATATTTGAACCACTGGCAAAACTCCTCCCCCTTGAGGAAAGCCGCGGCCTCTTTCTGTTGGGCCCCCTTGCAAGTGGCGAATATGTAGGCCCAGATTCCATATCCCTTCCGGACAAGATGGCTGTTAGCTCCTCTACAAAACCAGAGCGGTCTTCCAGCCAGTAGAGAATCCGCCTGTTGGTCGCAAAAACCAGCTGTTTGAAATAATCACGCCTTCTGAGCAACCTGAGGAACCTGCGTCCATCCCTGGCACCGAGACTCTCCTCTATAAGGGCCTGGGTAAGCCCCTCTCTTTTCTTGGCGAGCTGGGGCATCTCGTAGGAGACCATGAGCCTCAACCCCTCTTCCTCATCCTTAATCTTGCTAGCAAGATTCTCCTTGATGCGGGAAAGCTTGATAAGGCGGGTAAGGTCATTATCCAGGAGCAGCTTCCACTCTGCCTGGACAATCATGTCCATACGCTCCCAGAGCTCTGCCAAGGTCTCGAGTTGCCTCAACAACCCGTTCAATCCCTTTTCCCTGGAAGCCATGGCCACTTTCTTCTCTTTAGTTACCTCTTTTGTCATGATAAATGCCTACCCGCTATCAGCTCGCTATCCCTGTCTGGAAAGGTTTTCATAGAGCATGTCTGCCAGCCCTATGCCACGCCCCACGCCAGAGGCCTCCTCTGCTATCTGCTGATCAAACATGCTCGTATAAATGTCGCGTTCGAGAGAGTCCTCAAACAGGCCAGATTTTGGAATGGACTTCCTCATCTCCTTGAGCATCATATTGATAAAGAGGGATTCCATATCCTTGCACGCCTTTTTGAGCCGCTGCGAATCCCCTGTTCTCAAACCATTCTGGACAGCGTCCGATGCAGGTGACGTTATCTGCTGGCTCAAGTATTGTTCCTGAAGCTTCATACCACTCCTTCCTTTCCTAAATGACCTGGAGATCCGCCTGGAGTGCCCCGGCGGCCTTTATGGACTGCATGATGGTAATGAGGTCCCTTGGTGTTACACCCACTGCATTCAAGGCAGAGACGAGCTCTCCAATGGTTGACCCCTGGCGCAGGACAACTAACTTTCCTCCGCCCTCGCTCACCTTGGCCTCGGTGCCCGGGGTCACGACTGTTTGCCCCTGGGGCGAAAAAGGCCCTGGCTGGGAGACCTGGGGCGACTCTTTTATCTGTATGCTGAGATTTCCGTGGGCCACTGCCACCGTGGATATCTGGACGTTCTTGCCCATTACCACCGTGCCCGTTCTCTCATCGAGCACCACCCTTGCCTTGGTATCGGGGCTTATCTCCACGTTTTCAATGGTGGCAAGTAGGGATACCGGCGAGTCCTCGAACTCCGGAGGGACCCTGAGGGCGATTGTCTCTGCATCAATGGCCTTTGCGAACTGGGCCCCCAAAACGTCATTTATGGCATCAACCGCCCTTCCAACAGTGGTAAAATCTGGCTGAAAGAGATTTATCTTGAGCTCCTTCTTGTCCATGAGATCCACAGGGATCTCCCTTTCCACAGTGGCACCGTTCGGGATCCTGCCCGCTGTTGGATGATTCTTCTGGATACTTGCCCCTGCCCCGCCTGCAGCGTACCCGCCCACGCTCACAGGCCCCTG
>JAMOVZ010000371.1 GCA_027061865.1 Desulfobacterales bacterium | reverse complement strand
CTTAACAGGATCGTGGTCGCTGCTTGCACCCCCAAGACCCACGAGCCCCTGTTCCAGGAGACACTGGCCAATGCCGGCCTGAACAAATATCTCTTCGAGATGGCTAACATCCGTAACCAGGACTCATGGGTGCATGCTGACCAGCCGGAACTTGCAACCGAAAAGGCAAAGGTGCTTGTAAGGATGGCCGTTGCCAAGGCGGCACTCCTGGAGGAACTGGAAGAAATTGAGCTGAAGGTAAACCAAAAGGCATTGGTGGTAGGTGGTGGAGTTGCAGGGATGGTTGCTGCCAAAACCCTTGCTGAGAAGGGCTATCATACTTATCTGGTGGAACGGGCAATACAGCTGGGGGGGCATGCCCGAAGCCTTTATGAGACATGGCGTGGCGAGAGTGTACAAGCGTACTTAGAGGAATTAATTGAAGAGGTCAACTCGAGTGATAATATAGAGGTGTATCTGGATGCTGAGATCCAAGCAGTAGATGGATTTGTGGGAAATTTTTCTACCACGATATCAATAAACGGGGAAGAAAAGCTATTGGAGCACGGTGTGGCAATCCTTGCAACCGGGGCTCAGGAATTAAAGCCCCAAGTCCATCTCTACGGCCAAGATCCAAGGGTGCTTACGGCCTTGGAACTGGACAAAAAGCTCATAGACGGTGAGCTGTCACTTGACGGGATAAGCAGTGTGGTTTTCATTCAGTGTGTGGGCTCCAGGATCGCGGAGCGTCCTTATTGCTCAAGGGTGTGTTGCACCCATTCCATTAAGAACGCCTTGAATCTGAAGGCAATGAAGAAAAATCTTCGGGTTTTTGTCGTTTACCGGGACATGAGACCTTATGGGCTTAGGGAACAGCTATACCGCCAGGCCCGTGAGCAAGGGATACGCTTCATTCGTTACGAGCATGATTTGGGCCTCGAGGTCGGCAGAAGAAATGGGAATCTGAGAATCGCCTTCACGGATTATGTGCTCCAGAGCAAGATGGAAGTGAGTGCAGACTTGCTTGTTCTGGCCTCGGCCATTGTTTCCCCAAGGGATGAGCGATTGGCGCAATTTTTCAAGGTCCCATTGAACGAAGATGGTTTCTTGTCAGAGGCTCACGCAAAGCTTCGGCCGGTGGATTTTGCAACCGATGGGGTCTTCCTGTGCGGACTTGCCCATTATCCCAAACCAATCGACGAGACCATTGCCCAGGCACAGGCAGCAGCCTCAAGGGCAATTACTTTGCTTGCAAAAAAGACTGTGCAGTTGGCAGGAACTGTGGCCAACGTGGATACAGCCATGTGTTCCAGCTGTGGCGTATGTGTTGCAATATGCCCTTATTCTGCCCCCTCTTTTGATGAAAAGACCGGCAAAGCCATCATAAATCCAGCCTTGTGCAAGGGATGCGGTCTTTGTGTTGCATCATGCCGCTCCGGTGCTATTGGCCTCAAGGGCTTTGATAATTCCCAGATCTTCGCCCAAATCGAGGCCATGTAATCTAACTGCTTATGAGCCAAGCCTTGACTTTCTCTCCCTTCTAAATCACAATGCAGCACAATCGTTTGTGCCCAGATTATGGCAAGATCTCGTCATATCTTTTTGATCCTAACTCATGTCCCGAAAAGAGATAAAATCCTTATTTAGGCCTTCACTTTTCTGGGATGCCGATGACATTGATCCTAGAAAGCATGCTCCCTATATCATTGCTCGTATCTTGGATTACGGCGATATAGGGGATTTAAAAAGGCTACTTACACT
>JAMOVZ010000370.1 GCA_027061865.1 Desulfobacterales bacterium | reverse complement strand
CGGGAATACAGGGCAGACCAGTTTGCAATATGGGATGATATTGCCTTGCGTGCCGACAGGATGAAGGTATTTTCACCTACAGGTGCAATGGCAGCCATTTATGAAAGCAATAGGGATGCACTTTCTGACTACACGTCCAGATTCACCACTGCTCAAGGGCAGGTAGGTGCTGTTTTCATGATAAATGGCAAGGTGGCAGGAATGGATGCCTTTGGCAGGGCCGAGACATTTGAAAAGGTGTTTGGCAAGCTTGTTAGCAGCTATGCCCTGGATGCGCTCGACCTCTCCCTGGAAATCGATGACAGCAAGGCCCTCAAAAGCCCTGTAACTCGTTTTCTCAAATCAGTGAGGAGTGCAGAGATCAAGGAACATCCATCAGTGGGAGTGGGTACTGACTGCAGACTGGAGTCAAGCTCCGCTATAGGCTTTGCATTGGTGCTGGATGGCGAAGTTATTCACATACCGGTATTCAAGAAAACGAACTATCAAAGGGGCAACAATACAAATTCAAGGATGCAAAGGTTTAGGGAGAGAATGAGGAATCGGGTGTATTAAAAAGAGGGGAGGTGAGAGGGTGAGCACGGAAAAGGCAAAAGGCCTGATCTTTGGCCTGGCTATAGGTGATGCCATGGGTGCTCCAGTGGAGTTCATGACTTTTGAGCAGATAAAGGGAGTGTATGGAGAGGGGGGAATCAAGGACCTTCCGGATCCAGCAGTGTACACCGATGACACCCAGATGAGCATAGCAATAGCAGAGGCACTCATTGAGGCGGGCCACAAGGACATAGAGACTTTAATGAATAAGGTGAAGGAGGAGTTTATAAAATGGTGCCATGCACCGGATACTCCCTCAAGGGCACCGGGCAGGACGTGCCTAACCGCTGTTGCAAAAATGGAAAAGGGTATACACTGGACTAGTAGCGGAGTGGCCGAATCTAAGGGATGCGGCTCTGCCATGAGATCCGCCCCAGTTGGATACTTTTACCAGCACAATCCTAAAAAACTGAAAGGCGTGGCGCATATAACCGGTATATGCACCCACCGCCACAAGGCAGCCGATGCTGCCTGCATTGGTGCTGCATATCTCGTGAAGCTGGCGCTGGATGGCATGGAGCCATCTGGAATGATAGGCGAATTGCTAAACTTTACCAGTGGGATTTCCGATGAATGGGAAAAAGCTATTGAAAAAATTAGAAAATGCCTTGAATGGGAAGGTGAGGAGGAGGCATTCTCCTTTCTTGGTGAGGGTTGGGTTGGGGAGGAAGCCGTGGCCCTGGCGCTTTACTGTTTTCTCAGGTATCCGTATAGCTATGAGAAATGTGTACTTCGTGCTGCTAACACCAATGGTGATTCAGACTCCATCGCGTGCATAGCGGGGGCCATAAGCGGTGCATACCTGGGCTTTGAGGCCATTCCTCAGAGCTGGGCGGAGAGGATTGAGAACAAGGTCTATTTGGCTGATCTAGGGGCCAGGCTGGCCAGGGCAAGGAGTTCTAAATGATCAAATTCATCCACGCTGCAGATATTCACTTGGACAGTCCCCTGCACAAACTGGAGGCCTACGAGGGTGCACCTGTCGAAGAGATGCGCCATGCCACCCGCCGTGCCTTCGAGAACCTGGTTAATCTTGCTATTGAGGAGGAGGTTGACTTTGTACTGATAGCCGGCGACCTGTATGACAGCGACTGGAAAGATTATAACACCGGTCTTTACCTGGTATCTCAGTTAACGAAACTCCGGGAAGCAGGAATACCAGTTTTCATAATTGCAGGGAACCATGATGCACTCAGCAAGATAACAAAGGCATTAAGATTACCTGAAGGGGTGACCAGATTCCCTTCCAACAAGGCCACGACCGCAGTCATTGATAAACTCGGGGTCGCTATACATGGCCGCAGTTTCAGCTCGGCCGTAATGAAGAAAAATCTTGCCCAGAATTATCCTTCCAAGAAGCCGGGTTATTTCAACATAGGGCTGCTCCACACATCACTGAACGGTAGAGAAGGCCACGAGACCTATGCGCCTTGTAGCCTCGATGACTTGCTGAACAAGGGATACGACTATTGGGCTCTCGGCCACGCCCACAAGCGGGAAATTGTCCATAGACAAGATCCGGTTATCGCATTTCCAGGAAACACCCAAGGGAGACACATCCGTGAGACCGGCCCAAAGGGATGTTTTATTGTCAACCTTGACGACGCAGGAAAGGTGAGGCTGGATTTCAGAAGCGTTGATGTGGTCCGTTGGGAAAAGCTGGAAGTAGATGCCTCAAAGGCAGACGATGGCTATATGGTTGTCGACATGGTCACCGAGCAACTTGAGACGCTTGCAGAAAAGAATGACAACCTGCCGCTGATAGTGAGAGTGGAAATACATGGAAACTCCCCGGCCCATGAGGAGCTTGCAGGCGATATGGAGCGATGGATTAATGAGATTCGTTCCACAGCTATCGATTCCACCCACGGAAATGCATTCATAGAGAAAGTGTTGATCCTGACCTCTTATCCATCACAAAAGGGTTACACAGACTTTAAGGAAGGGCCCATCGGAGAGCTCAATCAATACCTGGACAATCTTGAATCGAATCCCGAACAGTTGCTCAACCTGGGCAGCCTTCTTGATGACCTCATGAAAAAGATGCCAGCTGAACTGAGGCAGGGCGTTGAAAGCCTTAACCCAGGGGATCCGAACTGGATTGCGGGAATAATCAGGCAAATAAGACCAATGTTAATGCAAAGACTGCTAGGCAAGGGTAGTTCCGAATGAAAATCGTCCAGCTCCAGCTCATAGCCTTTGGCCCATTTACAGACGTAACCATTGATCTCGAGAAGGGAGATGGAGATTTTCATCTCATATATGGGCCGAACGAAGCAGGAAAAAGCTCGGCCCTGAGAGGTCTGAAGCAGGCACTTTTCGGAATCCCTATGCGCACTGCCGATAACTTTCTCCACTCCCACCAGCAAATGCGCGTTGGAGCAACATTACAGCATAGTGACGGCAGCTTGATCGAATTTATTCGCCGGAAGGGCAGGAACAATACACTTCGTGCCGGCAATGACAAGGATGTTCTGGACGACAGTGTGTTGGAGAAATTCCTGGGCGGCATAAGTGCAGAGGTCTTTGAGACAATGTTCGGTATCGGCCATGAGGACCTTGTCCGCGGTGGCCAGGAGATACTTGAAGGGAGTGGCAACGTCGGACAGGCCCTTTTTGCTGCAGGCTCCGGTATAGCAGATCTGAGGCTCGTCCAAGGCGAGCTTCAAAAAGAAGCCGAGGCCCTTTTCTTACCTTCAGCATCCAAAAGAAGGATCAATGAAGCTCTCTCTGAGCTGAGGAAAAATCAGGCCCTACTTAGGGAGGCAGAGCTTCCAGGTGCGGAATGGGAAAAGCACGACCGCGCCCTGCGAGAGGCAATCACCAGAAGGAAAGAGCTGGATTATGAGCTTCAGGAAAAGTTACGGGAGAAGAATAGACTGGAACGAATTAAAGAGGCCTTACCCCTAATCGCACAGAGGAAGGAAGTCCTTGAGAAGCTAAAAGAATACGCAGATGCAATTCTGCTCCCCGAGGACTTTGGCGAGAGGCGAATTAATCTTCTCTTTGCGCTTGAGGGTGCTCAAAGTTCGAGGGATGAAGCGCTTCAGGCCCTTGGAGACATAGAAAAGGAGATGGGAAAGCTCGAGGTCCCTCAGCCGATTCTTGTCAACAGCGAAGCTATTGAAGAATTGCACCAGCGTCTGGGGAGCCACAGGAAGGCAGCCAAGGACCGCATTCAACTTGTAACTAGAAGTAGTGTCCTTCGCAGCGAAGCCAAGGAGATTCTATCGCGGCTGCGCCATGATTTGACTTTGGAGGAGGCAGAAAGGCTCAAACTGAAGACGACTGAGATGGCCCGCATAGAGAGCCTTGGCAGCAAACATGAGCGCCTTGTGTCCAAGCGTGAAAGTATTGAAGAAGAAATTTCAAGGCTTACCTCTTCTTTAGCGCGCATAGAGCAAGAAATTAGTTCGGTTCCAACTCCAAAGCCCACGGAGGCATTGATTGAGGCGGTTGAGCGGGCGAAAGAGTATGCAACCCTGGAAAAGCAGTGCAGATCTGAGCTCTTGGAGATTCAGAACTCGGAGAAGGCATTAAAGAACAAACTGGCGCAGCTGAGCTTATGGTCAGGCAGTCTGCAAGAGGTGGAATCCCTTGCAATCCCCTCTTTTGAAACCATTGACAGGTTCGAGAAAGTGATGGGAGAGGCAGAGGTCGAAATAAACCGACTGCGCTCTGCCCTAAGCGATACGGAAAAAGAACTGGTCAAGATTCAGGGGAATATTGAGAGTCTGAGGCTTGAACAAGAGGTTCCAACTGAAGAAGATCTGGTCAATGCCAGAAAGATTAGGGACGAAGGCTGGCAGCTGGTAAAAAAGGCCTGGTTAGAGGAAGACCGAGAAAGTGAGGCCATTACCCGTTTTGTCGAATCTTTCCAATCCGGCAATTCTCTGGCTGAAGCATACGAGATAAGCGTTCAGCAGGCAGACGAAATTGCTGACAGGCTGAGGCGTGAAGCAGACAGGGTGGCCACAAAGGCCAAGCTCCTCGGGGATGAGCAGGCCATAAAAGCCCTTCTTCACCGCCTTAAGGGAGAGCTCAAGGAAGCCGACGAGAAGATGAAACAGCTAAGGCTTGATTGGACGGAATTATGGAAAAGTTCAGGACTTACACCCCTGAGCCCCAGGGAGATGCGGGCATGGAGCCAAGATGTTATAGGCATTGCGGAGGAACTCTCCAAGCTTAGGGAGCACAAGACAAAAGCTGAAGCGCAATGGGTAGATATTGAGAGGCAAAGGCAAGCCCTGAGTGAGTGTCTCCAATCTTTGGGCGAGGCTTCTGTGTCAGAGAAGGAATCGTTGTCTGAACTGATAAAAAGGGCAAACCGGATTATAAAGACTCAAGAGAAGCTGAAAGCCAGCAGAGAAAAACTGCTCACCGAGAAGAAGGCTCAACAAAGCAACTTAGAAGACGCTCGCTCCAAGGCAAAGCGGCTTGAGACCGATCTCAAAAACTGGAAGCAAGAATGGAAAAAGTGCCTTAGTCCCTTAGGCCTAAGCGCGGATACTGAGCCTGTAGAAGCAAAGGCGTTTCTTGAAGACCTAAAAGAACTTTTTGATAAACTGAAGGAAGCAGCGATCCTTCAAAAGCGAATCAAGGGTATAGACAGGGACGCTGATCAATTTGATAAAGATTTGAGAGGGCTGGCTCAAAGGATCGCTCCTGATCTATTAGGCAGGTCCCCTGAGCAGCTTGCAACGGAACTGAACGCCCGGCTCAAGTATGCTCGCTCGGCAGAGGCCACCTTAAAAGAACTCGAAAAGCAGAAAAAGAAGCAAAGCAAGAGGCTAAAAGACGCACAGAGCAGGCTGAGGGACCTTAAGGCTAAATTGGACGCTATGTGCAGTGAGGCTGGATGTAGCAGTTATGACGAGTTGAGCGTGGCTGAAAAGCGATCAGACACCAGGCGAGGCCTGGAGCGCGACCTGAAGGAGGTCGAGAAGCAACTGAGAAAGCTGGGTGCTGGTTCAACAATTGATGAGTTTGTCGCTGAGGCTGAGTCGGTTGATCCCGACACGATTGAAAGCAGAATTGAACATCTGAAAAGTGAGATAGAGGAACGCGAGCACGAGCGTTCCGAACTGGACCAAACCATTGGCAGGGAAAAGAATGTATTAGAGGGGATGAGCGGCGAAGCTGCGGCTGCTGAGCTTGCAGAAGAAAGGCAGCAGATCCTTGCACGCCTGGAGGCGGATGTAGAGAAATATGTGCGCCTCAAGATAGCCTCTGCTGTCCTTGCTCAGACAATAGAACAATACCGGCAAAAGCATCAGGGGCCGGTCTTGGAGCGC
>JAMOVZ010000369.1 GCA_027061865.1 Desulfobacterales bacterium | reverse complement strand
CATTTTCATATCGTGCCCCGTTGGAATGGTGACACCAATTACATGACTGTGCTGGGTGAAGTGAGGGTGATTCCCGAGCATCTTCGGCAAACATACAAGAAACTTCTGCAGAGTTTCAGGGAGAGAATGGATAGAGGAGGTGAACAATGAGATATCTTAAAGGTATAGGGATTATATTGGTCTTGCTGTTTGTGGTGATTGTTGCTGTGGAAAACTTTGCCCCAATGTCCACTACGGTGAGGTTCAAACTGAATCTGCTTTTTTGGAACTATGAAACACCAGATATGAGTCTTTACCTCGTAACCATAATTGCATTTCTGTTGGGAGTGTTTTTTACAGGCCTATACGGTATCGGGGAGCGATTTCGTCTAAAACGCCAGATAAAAAAGCTCACACGTGAAATTCAGGAAAAGGACAAAGAATTAAATTCCTTGCGGAACCTTCCCGTCACTTCAGAGGAGGTAAAAAATACCGAAGTCTCGGAGGTGACCTAAGCCTTGTTCCGCAAGGGCGAGGTCCCCAAGCCATGATATATTTCTCCCATAATTATGCCCGCCGGATTCCCTGCCTGCCAGGAGGAAATGGTCCATGTGGCAGACCCTTTTGGATTTTCTGAACAAGCCAGACCTGATCACACTTATTATTACCACCACATTTGCCTTTATTATCGGAGCATTGGTTGGGGCCTGGTGGTTCAGCACCAAGGCGGGCTCTCAGACCAGCCTCAAAGAGAAGAAGAGAGATAAGGCGTTTTTTAAGGGTATTCAATATCTCCTTTCCGATGATAGGGACAATGCCATCGAAGAATTGACAAAGTCAGTCAAAATTGATTCTGATACTGTAGAGACCTACGTGGCCCTGGGTAACCTTTATCGCTCAAAGGGGGATTTAGAAAGGGCCATAAGGATCAGGCAGAGCATTATCCTCCGTCCCAATATTGATGAAAATGTGAGGCTCGGCGCACTATTTGATCTGGGTGTAGATTACAAGAAGGCAGGTATGGTGAACAGAGCCCTTGAAACCTTTCTTGAGGTTCTAAAAAAACGCTCTTCGGATGTTCGAACCCTTGTGGAGATTGAGAGAATATATGAGGAACTTCGTGATTGGGATAAGGCATATGAGACCCGAAGGCGCATCGCAAAATACAGTAAGGGTGACCATACTTCAATTATGGCACACCATCTTGTTGAGATGGGAAAAGTGAGTCAGGCTGAGGGAGACTATACCAGGGCCAGGGCTTTATATAAAAAGGCCATATCCACAAACAAGGGTTGTGTTGATGCCTACCTTCATTTGGGCGATTTGTACGCAGAGAGAGGCGAGTATAAGAAAGCCATTTCAATGTGGAAGAAGATAGCCACCGTTGATCCCAGATTCACGTTTCTTGCCTATGGAAGGTTGGAAGCTGCGTATTCCAGCATGAAAAACATAAAGCCCGTGGAGGGCTTCTTGAGAGACCTGGCCGAAGAGAACGGTGACGCCTTTACCTATCTTGCTTTGTCAAGGTTCCTATTTGCAGAGGGGGATGTGGATGGGGCTTTAGTCCAAGTCAGAAGGGCCCTTGAAATAAAACCAGAACTTTGGGAGGCAAGAAAATTTCAAGGAGAGATCCTTATCCACAGCGGTCGCGATCAAGAAGCGCTGGAGGCTTACAAGGATCTCATTTCACGATTGGACCTCCCCTCACTCAGGTTTCAATGTTCCTACTGTGGTCTCGAGCGTGATAAGTTATACTGGCAATGCCCAAAA
>JAMOVZ010000368.1 GCA_027061865.1 Desulfobacterales bacterium | reverse complement strand
ATGTGAAATGAAGTTGTTCAAAAGAAAGGGCCGCCACCTGGTGCTTACCGACGAAGGGGCCGCCATTTACAAGTATGCAAAAAAGATATTTGCAGTGGAAAAAGAGCTAGAGGCCCTTATCCAAAACATGAAGCAACAAAAGGTGGGGGTATTGAGGCTCGGCACTACAAAGACTTACGCCCGCTATGTAATGCCAGGCATCTTGGGCCGTTTTCACGAAAAGTTCCCACACATCAAGATATTAGTAGATGAGGGGAGTTCCCATGACATGGTATGCAGTCTCCTGGATCTAAAAAATGAAGTGGTACTGGTGGCAAAAGTGGAGGACCACCCCAAAGTGGCCTTTACCCCATTGAGTTCAGAGGAATTGGTCCTCATTGTTTCCCCGGGCCACGAAATTGCAACCCGGGAATCCATCTCTATATCAGAATTATACAGCCAGCCCATTATCGTAAAGGAGAGGGGATCAGGCACCAGGAAACTGGTGAATGAGCTTTTTGCCCGTGCGAACCTTAAGCCTGAAGTATTAATCGAAACCAGCAACACGGAACTGATCAAGCAAATGGTTGCAAGAGGCGATGGCATCGCCTTCCTTGTCAGAGGGGCAGTCGCCGCCGAAGTGGAGCAAGGCGCTCTGGCTACCGTTCCTCTGAAAGAAGGGCCTGTCTATCTGGATGTAAGCATCGCACACCTCAATGACGAATACCTATCCCACGCAGCCAAGGCCTTTTTGGAACTTGTAATGAGGATTCCTCAAACCTTCAGGCCATTGCAGAAACGAACCGCCACGCTCATGAACAGGGTATTGTCTCAATGGCAGTAAAGGGGGATGGTGAGAGGGCATCCGGGGCATTGACCTGGCCCCCTTTGTTAAAGGGCACGCTTATTAAGCGCTACAAGCGCTTCATGGCTGATGTGCGCCTCAGAAATAATCATGTGGTTACGGCCCATTGTCCAAATTCAGGGAGCATGCTCGGCTGCTCTGAGCCGGGGAGGCCTGTCTATTTATCCCGAAGCAGTAATCCCAAGAGACGGCTCAAATACACATGGGAGATGATCCAAATGCCCGCCTCTCTTGTGGGCATAAATACCATGGTGCCAAACCGGCTGGTAAAAACTTCCATCCTTTCAGGGAAGATACCAGAGCTTTTGGGCTACACAGAAATCCAGAGTGAAGTGCGCTACGGCAAGTCATCCAGGGTGGACCTGGTGTTGAAAAGGGACGGGGAGTCCTGTTTTCTAGAGGTAAAAAACTGCACATTGGTGGAAAATGGAATCGCCTTTTTTCCTGACGCAGTAACCAGCCGAGGGCTCAAACACCTCGTGGAACTTCAGGCTCAGATGAAAGAGGGCCACAGGGCGGTGATGTTTTACTTGGTCCAACGCATGGATGCAAAGGCCTTTTCACCTGCTGATCATATTGATCCTGCTTACGGAGAAGAACTTCGTAAGGCAGTAAAAGCGGGCTTAGAGATATTGGCCTACGACGTCACCATAGACCTTAAGGCCATATCTTTGAGGGCCCCTTTACCTGTAAGGCTCTAATTGCCCCGAACGGACCTCTCTTCTCAGGCCTTGACATGCCTTTTCGGTCCCTGTAAGGGTCATAGCCACCATGAAATTCATCGCCGACCTTCACATACACTCCCATTTTTCCCGGGCCACCTCAAAACAGCTGGTGCCAGAGCAGCTCCACCTTTGGGCCCAAAAAAAGGGCATAAAGGTGGTGGGGACAGGGGATTTCACTCATCCGGGCTGGCTCAAGGAACTGGA
>JAMOVZ010000367.1 GCA_027061865.1 Desulfobacterales bacterium | reverse complement strand
ATTGGTGATGCAGCCATTTTAAATCCCATCCTTTCGGCCGACTCTGCAAGCAGCCAAATAGAGTCAATGGTCTTTGAAGGCCTGATTGACAGGGACGAGGAGCTACGCTTCAGGGGCAGGGTGGCTGAACGGTGGGAGATCTACGAGGAGGCCTATTTCTATGTGAATGAAGGCCGGCCCATACCAGGGAAAGGAGTGGTTGGCCCTCAAGCCCTTATTAGCTACCTGGAATCTGCAAGGAATGCTGCTGATAATTACCCTTCTCCCCTAAGAGAAAGCCTGCGACTTATCGAGCGCCTGGAGCTTTTGCCTCCAAACAGATTCAGGAAAAGGCTAAAGACCAGCGGGAAATCGAACCAGCCGGCAGGCAAGGAACTCCGCGCAGTGGTCAACGCTCCCTCCAGGATAAAGATCACCCTCAAAAAAGTGGACCAGGAGTTTTTTGAAAATCTGACCCTGTTGTTGGGAGCCGAGTATTTTTCATCCTTTCCCTCCCGGAGCTTTGTTCAGTTGGAGCCTCCCCTTGAACAAGATAAGTTGACAAGGGCGGCTCGGACCATCCTGCCGCCCTTTGAACACAACCCGGTGATTGTTTTCTACTTGAGGAAAGGGGTCAAATTCCATGACGGCCACCCTGTGACAGCAAGGGATGTGAAGTTTACCTTTGAGGCCATTATGGATCCAAGGAACCTTTCGCCAAGGATTTCCGACTACGAGCCGGTAAAAAGGGTGGAGGTGATCGATCCATTGACAGTCAAGGTAGTCTACAAACGCCTTTATTCTCCTGCCCTTGGCACCTGGGCCATGGGGATTATCCCTGAGCACCTGCTGAACAGGGAGGCGTTAAATAAGGAGGCCGTCGAAAGAGGCCTTGATCCAGAGAAATTCACTATCAGGCAGAGCAGGTTTAATCGGCATCCCATTGGCTGTGGTCCCTTTGAGTTCAAGGAGTGGAAGGCTGACCAATATATTTTGCTTGAGCGTTTTGACGGCTACTGGGAAGGCCCCCCCAATTACAAGGAATATGTCTTCCGGGTGATTCCTGATCTTCTTACCCAGGAGATGGAGTTTTATGCTGGGACCATTGATTCCTATGGGGTGCAACCCCACCAAGTAGAAAGGCTCAGAAAAGACCCCAGGTTTCAGAGCTTTTCTGGCATTTCATTTGGTTACACTTACATCGGTTATAACATGAGGCGCAAACCCTTTGATGACCGCAGGGTGCGGGTGGCACTTGGTATGGCCATTGATGTGGAAAAGATTATCAGGTTTGTGCTCTACGGCCAAGCCGAGCGTATAACTGGTCCATTTGCGAAGCAGACAGACTATTACAATCGCTCGGTGAGACCTCTTCCCTATGACCCGGAAGGAGCCCTCAAACTACTCGAAGAGGCAGGCTGGAAAAGGGACGGGCAGGGCTGGTTGGTGAAAAATGGCAAAAGGCTTGAGTTTACCTTAATCACAAACAGCGGCAATGATATTCGAAAGGCCATTTTGGCCATTGCACAGGATTCCTGGAGAAAGCTGGGCATTGATGTGAGGACCGATATATTGGAATGGTCCGTATTTATCCAAGAGAGGATCAATAAGTTGGATTTTGACGCAGTGATCTTGGGATGGCAGATGGGCATAGAGCCGGATCTTTACCAGATCTGGCATTCAAGCCAGACCGGCCCATACCAACTCAATTTTGTTGGATTCAGTAATCCGGAGGCGGACAGATTAATCATAAAGATCAGGCAGGAATATGATCATGAAAGACAAGTGGAATATTGCCACAGGCTCCACGAGATAATAGCTCATGAACAACCATACACCTTTCTCTACGTGGGTAAGTGGACCGCGGTGCTTGACAAGAGAATTGTTATCAAAGAAGTGGATGAGCATGGCAATGTGGTTTATCGAAAGATCAAGCCCACCAAGACGGGCAATTATACTTTCCATTTCAACAAGTGGATAAAGCTCCCCCAGGTGCCGAGCTTCAGTATGAACTAGCTTAGAGGTTTTGGGATGATTGCATTCATTTTAAGGAGTGCGGTGAGGAAAAGTATAACAGTTTTTTTCGTTTCCATAGTGTCCTTTCTTATAATTCACCTTGCCCCCGGCGAGCCCAGCCAGGTGGATCCCATGAACCCCAAGTTTACCCCTGAAATGGTAGAGCGGTTCCGCAAGGAATTCCACTTGGACAAGCCTCTGCATGTCCAATATGTTTATTTCTACAAAGACCTGTTAACAGGAAAGACAGTTTCCTGGAAGGATAACCGCCCGGTGTTAGAAAAGATATGGGAGCGTTTCTTGAATAGCCTCCCGCTTTTTATTGTTGGCACATTGCTGACCTGGACCCTTTCATTTCCATTGGGCATCCGGTCAGCGCTCAAGCGCGGAGGCCCTTTTGATAAAAGTGTCACCTTTTTTTCATATCTGCTGATTTCAATCCCTGGTTTCTTTTTTGCCTATGTCCTCATAATCTTTGTGGTTACCCGCTTTCATGTGCCTGTTATCGGTATGCAGACATTTGGGCTTCAAGGCGCTCCTCTTGCTACCCTGATCATGGACCGGGTGTGGCATCTGGTGATCCCTTCTGTGCTCGGGGCAACGGGAGGCATAGCGGTTCTGTCCCGCTATGTAAGGAGCCAGATGCTGGAGGTGGAAGGTCAAGACTTTGTGCGCACCGCATTTGCTAAGGGGCTTCCTCCGGATCAAGTCCATTACAGGCACGCGCTTCGGAATGCGCTGCTGCCCTTTGTGACCATGTTTGGCCTTATCCTTCCAGGCCTGATAGGGGGCTCGGTCATCATAGAGTCCATATTTTCGTGGCCTGGAATGGGCAGGATGGCCTATGAGGCAATACTCGCCAGGGACTATCCAGTGATATTGACTGTGAACTTTCTCTCTGCCGTGCTGGTCCTCGGAGGGACATTCTTGTCAGACCTGCTCTACTTGGTGGTGGACCCAAGGATTCGGTTGTCATGATCCAGGGTGGTCGGTGTGGATAAGTGGGGAGTCACGGATATGAGCCGTTTTCAAGAGTCATGGATCCTGCTGAAGAAGAACAGGATGGCCTTTGTGGGCCTCTTTATCTTTATCCTCTTTTTTCTGGTGGCCTTGGCAGGTTTGGTGCTCACCTCTGGCACGGACCCTGTTTTCGATCCGGCAATGGTGCGGCTGGAGGAAAAGCTCCTCCCCCCACTATCAAGACCTAACACCCAGGCCCTTGCACCCGAACAGATACCTCCTCTAGGAATCTATCTCCTTGGTACAGACGATCTTGGCAGAGACATCTTGTCGCGCATGCTCCAGGGGGCCTGGGTCTCGCTCACTGTGGGATTTGTTGCCGTGGGCATTTCAGTGATCATTGGAATAGTGGTGGGGGGATTGGCAGGCTATTATGGTGAGGAATCCCTTGTGGTCGGGCACATCTTGGGGGGCTTATTAATATTCAGCGGGGTCGTCTGGGCGTTATTGGACGGGATGGCATGGGGATTGATAGCGTGTTCCTTGGGTTTAATAATGATGATGCTAGCTAGGCTAAAGGGCATAGCCTTCAATATCTTCCGGAAAGGCGTCATTAAGGTGGATACGCTCATAACCGGGCTCATTGACATCATGTTGTGCTTTCCAAGTTTCTTCTTGATTCTTACTGTGGTGGCTCTGCTTCCAGCTTCCATATACAACATCATGGTGGTCATCGGGCTAACAAGCTGGATGGGGGCGGCCAGGTTTGTGAGGGCGGAGTTTCTTTCATTGAGGGAACAGGACTTTGTAACTGCTGCCAAAGCCTTGGGCCTTAGGGCTCCCAGGATCATATTCCGGCATATGATGCCAAATGCAGTAGGGCCGGTTTTGGTCTCTGCCACGATAGGCATAGCCGGGGCGATCCTTACAGAAGCGGGTCTGAGTTTCTTGGGCTTTGGGGTTCCGCCTCCCCATGCCACTTGGGGCAATATTCTCTCAGATGGAAAGCGTTTCATATTTGATGCTCCCTGGCTAACCTTTGTCCCTGGGACAGCCATCCTGATTGTGGTTCTGGCCTTTAACCTGTTTGGTGAAGGGTTGAGGGATATCCTCAACCCCAAGCTGAGAGAGAGGATCTCATGATAGGGACTAGTCCGGGGCCTGTCTTTCCACAGGGATCAGGAAGGGAGGCCAAAATGCCTCTGTTGGCTGTGGAAGGGCTCAAGGTTTACTTCCACTTAGATAAAGTGATTGCTAGAGCCGTAGATGGGGTTGACTTTCAAATAGCCCAGGGCGAGACCATATGCCTGGTGGGGGAGTCAGGGTGTGGAAAAACCTTGAGTGCCCTGAGTATCTTGGGGCTGGTGCCTTCACCTCCTGCCAAGGTCCAGGAGGGACGGATATTGTACCGGGGAAAAAACCTTCTTGAGACCCCGGAGGAGGAGCTTCGTTCTCTGCGGGGAAACAGGATTTCCATGGTCTTCCAGGAACCACTTACATCATTAAACCCCGTCTTTACGGTGGGCGACCAAATCTCAGAGGTCCTTATTGTCCATCTTGGGCTCTCAAAGTCTGATGCCTTGGAAAGGGCAGTGGAGCTGTTGAGAAGTGTGGGTATCGCCTCCCCAGAGGCAAGGGTAAAGGACTATCCCCACCAGCTAAGTGGCGGGCTGAGACAGAGGGTGATGATAGCCATGGCCTTGGCATGTGGGCCCGATCTCCTGATCGCGGATGAGCCAACCACCGCCCTGGATGTCACTATCCAGGCCCAAATCCTTTCACTCCTTACCTCCCTTCAACAGGAGCGCGGCATGTCCATGCTCTACATCACCCATGATCTGTCAGTTGTGGCCAGCATCGCCTCCCAAGTCTATGTGATGTACGCAGGCCTGATTGTAGAGCAAGGCCCTGTGGATGCCATCTTCAAAACCCCTAGCCACCCATACACACAAGGCCTTTTGGCATCACTGCCTTCCAGGGAAAAAAGAGGGAAGGGATTGGCAGGAATCCCCGGCAGCGTGCCTGATCCCTCAAAGAGGCCCCCTGGATGCCCATTCCATCCGAGGTGCAGGTTTTGTGAGCCATCTTGTAAGGAGCAGGTGCCCACAATGAGCGATTATGGCGCAGGACACCTGAGCCGCTGCCCAGTGGCCTATAAGAGGAAGGCCAGGGGGGGGGTGAAATGATGAAAAGCCTGCCAGATCATGTTCTGCTTCAGACCAGCGGGCTCAAGAAATACTTTCCAGTCAAAAGGGGCCTTTTTCAACGGGTGGTTGCGTGGGTAAAGGCAGTCGATGGAGTTGACCTTACCCTTGAGAGGGGCAAGACGCTGGGGCTGGTGGGTGAAAGCGGATGTGGGAAGAGCACAGTGGCTAGGCTCTTGCTCAGATTGTTGCAGCCTGACCAAGGAAAGATATTTTTTGAGGGAAGGGAAATCAGTAGGCTTAATGAGGCCGAGCTAAGGGCACTCCGGAAGCGCTTTCAGATTGTATTTCAGGATCCTTTTGGCTCCCTCAATCCCAGGATGACCATTGGCCAGACCCTGGAAGAAGGCCTAATGGTGGCAGGGCTAAGGGAGCGGAAACAGAGAAGAGAGAGGGTGGCTGACCTGCTGGAAAAAGTAGGTCTAGCCCCTGACGCTGCTTACAGATACCCCCATGAGTTCAGCGGTGGGCAGAGGCAGAGGGTGGGGATTGCCCGTGCACTGACCGTGCAGCCTTCCCTGATAGTGTGTGACGAGCCAGTTTCTGCCCTGGATGTCTCTATTCAAGCCCAGATCCTTAATCTGCTGAAAGCCTTGCAGCAAGACCTGGGGTTAAGCTATCTCTTTATCTCCCATGACCTAAATGTGGTAGGCTACATGAGCGATCAGGTGGCAGTCATGTACCTGGGCCACATCATGGAGTATGGCCCTTCTGAGCTTATCTTTGATAAGCCGCTTCACCCTTATACCAAGGCATTACTATCTGCTATACCAAAGCCAGGCGTGAAATCTGCCTTTCACGTTTTGCCTGGCGATGTGCCAAGCCCAATTGACCCGCCTCCTGGATGCAGATTCCAAGGCAGATGCCCGTTGGTGGAACCTGATTGCAGGAAGGGGGAGGTAAGGCTCCTAGATTGCAAGGACGGCCGGCAGGTCCGTTGCTGGAAGGCCGTATGAGCTGATGGCGGTTTGGTATTTTTCCTTGACTTTTTTAGGATTTTACCCAAAATATAAATAAAATGCTGGGGGATCGTTCAGCGGCAGGACGACGGGTTCTGGCCCCGTTAACCTAGGTTCGAATCCTAGTCCCCCAGCCATTTTCTTTTCGGAGTGGTCCCATCGTCTAGCGGTCTAGGATATCGGCCTCTCACGCCGAAGACACGGGTTCGAGTCCCGTTGGGACCACCAATTCCTATTGTTCCTCTCCCCAGCTATCACACCGTATATTACCTTATTTACAATCCTGTTACTATACTTCTATTTTTTTGAAGAGCGCCATGAAACGTGCAGATTGTAATGGAAACCTGGCATACGTTAGCTTTTAAGAATAAGTCAGAATGCAGTCAAGTGGTGTATTATAAGTTGGAGTGGGCTGGAGTAAAACTGGAGTGAAAAAGATATTAGTATTTTTTATAATATTTTTTATAATATTTTTGGTATCCACGGTAACTTTGATCGTAGCCATTGAAAACGATGCCCAAGATCTTGTCCTTCCCTAAGGCATCGATGCTTCGTTCTATAAGCTCTTTAGGAGCTCGCCCCGCCATGATTACAAAGATGATTCCATCCACATACCGGGCAAGAATATTGGCTTCAGCCGTCACCTGTACAGGCGTTGCATCTATGATTATATATCTATCTTCATAGCGGTTTTTCACCTCTTCTAGAAAATCTTTCATCATTTGGGAGGCGAGAAGCTCTGTTGGGTTAGGCGAGGGGGTGCCTCCGGCAAGCAGGGTTAATTTGTTTACTCCAGTCTTTACCACTACATCTTCAAAGGCTGCCTGCCCTGTCAAGTACTCGTGAAGGCCCTTAGATGCAGATATCCCAAATAATTTGTG
>JAMOVZ010000366.1 GCA_027061865.1 Desulfobacterales bacterium | reverse complement strand
TTGCTACGGTCCGTTCCCTGCTTCGTGAGATAGCAAAAACCGGCAAGGTTCCCGATGACCTCTGTTATGTGAATAACTTCAAGAATCCTGAAAATCCCATATTGCTCAGGCTCAAGGGGGGTACCGGGGCCTCCTTTAAGAAAGATATTCATACCATGGTGGAGAAGCTCAAAAAAGAGATTCCGCAGCTCTTTGAGAGCCAGGAATATATCAATTTAAAAAAGGAGATAATGGAGACCTATGAGAACCGGGGCAAGAGTTTTTTTAAGAGCCTGAGCCAAAAGGTAAAGGAAGAAGGCTTTGCCCTGGTGGATGTGCAAATGGGTCCAGTAAAGCGGCCAGAAGTATTTCCATTAGTGGATGGCCAGCCCATGCATATCGACCAGCTAGAGGAATTGGTGGAAAAGGGGCGTTTTCCAAAGGATGAATTTGAGTCCATAAAAAAGAAGCATGCAAAGCTACGGGAGCAGATAGACCAGATATTCTTGGAACTAAGGGATCTCCAAAAGGAGGTTCAGGAAAAGATAGAAGAGATGGACAGAGTCATGTTCATGAAGCATGCCACCGAGCTGGCCGAACCCATCTGGAACCGGTACAAAAATAAGGCCGTGCGTGAATACATGGAGGCAATGCTCGAGGACATGGCCGACAATCTCCATATCTTCAGGCCCCCTGCCGTCCCCGGAGCACCGGGGATACCCGTGATGATACCAGAGGCCAACCCCTTTCAACCATACCAGGTAAATCTGATAGTGGACAATAGCGAGCTAAAAGGCCCCCCTGTCATAATAGAGTCCTATCCAACTTACAGAAATCTTTTCGGCACCATAGAACGGGTGATGGATCGAAGCGGGGTTTGGAGAACAGACTACAGCAAGATCAAAGCAGGCTCCCTTGTTAAGGCAAACGGGGGATACCTGGTACTGAACCTAGTGGATGCCATTATTGAGCCAGGTGTATGGCCGGGCCTGAAAAGGGCGCTCAAGAGTAAAAAGCTTGAAATACAGACCTATGACCCCTTCTACCTATTCACCACCACTGGGCTTAAACCCGAGCCCATTGACCTGGATGTAAAGGTGGTGGTGATCTCGGACAATTTTCTTTATTACCTGCTACGTTACTATGACGAGGATGTGCGAAAGATCTTCAAGGTGAGGGCGGATTTTGACACAGCCATGGATAAGACCGACGAGGCCGTAATGCAATTCGCCTCATTCATCCGGCGCAAAACCGCTGAAGACAAACTAAGGCCATTTGACAAGACAGGGGTAGCCGCGCTGGTGGAGCACGCAGTGAGGATGACGGGGAGACAGGAGAAGATTTCCACCAGCTTCCCTGAGATTACAGACCTGATCAGGGAAGCAGATTACTTTGCGGCCCAAAATGGTTCCAAGGTGGTAAAGGAAAAACACGTGGACCAGGCCGTTGAGGCCAGGATATACCGTTCAAACAGGGTGGAAGAATACATCCAAGAGATGATTGATCGGGGCACCCTGCTTATAGATGTGGATGGTGAAGTGGTAGGGCAGGTGAATGGCCTTGCCGTATATCACATGGGCGATTATGTGTTTGGAAAACCCACGCGCATAACTGCATCCACCGCCATGGGAAGGGCAGGGATCATCAATATCGAAAGGGAGGCCGAACTCTCTGGTGCCACGCACAACAAGGGAATGTTGATCCTGGCAGGCTACCTGAGAAAGAAATACGCCCAAGACAAGCCCCTCACTATGAGCGCAAGTATCGCATTTGAGCAATCATACAGCACTGTGGATGGAGACAGCG
>JAMOVZ010000365.1 GCA_027061865.1 Desulfobacterales bacterium | reverse complement strand
AACAACCTGCTAACAGCAATTCTTGGGAACTTATCCCTTGCCAAAATGGAAGCCAACCCTTCAGGCAATCTTTACAAGAGGCTTGAGGCAAGTGAAAAGGCAACCCTCCGGGCACAAAACCTCACCCAACAGCTTCTTACATTTGCAAAGGGAGGCTCCCCTGTGAAACGGCCTTCATCACTGAAACACATCATCCTTGAAACGGCAGAATTCGCACTTAAGGGCTCAAACGTGGCCTGCAAATTTGATTTTGACAAGGATCTCTGGCTAGTCGAAGTAGACCCTGGCCAAATAAGCCAGGTTTTACACAACCTTATAATCAACGCCGACCAAGCGATGTCAGAGGGTGGTATTATCAAAATAGAGGCCAAAAACATAAGTATAGAAAAGGATGCCCGGGGTGTGGTTCCCCAAGGGGATTACGTTAAAATTACTATACGAGACGAGGGCCATGGAATCCCCAAGGAGCTCCTTTCAAAAATCTTTGATCCTTATTTTACCACCAAGGAACATGGCAGTGGGCTTGGCCTAGCTGTATGTTTTTCAATCATCAGAAAGCATGGCGGCTTTATAACTGTTGAATCCTTCCCAGGTAACGGCACCTGCTTCCACATTTATCTGCCAGCATTACCGAGCAACGACTTTGGCAAGGATGTCAAACAGCTGACGTCCCTTGATTCTTCAGGAAACAAAAATATACTGGTGATGGATGATGATCCAAGCATCCTACAGCTTCTAACAGAAAGCCTGAAATATCTTGGTCATGATACAGAAGTTGCCAGAGACGGTAAGGAAGCCCTGGAAAAATACCAAAAGGCCCTTAAAACAGGTAGACCCTTTGATGCCGTAATTATGGATTTAACCATTCCCGGCGGCATGGGTGGAAAGGAAACCCTAAAAAAACTCCTGGAAATTGACCCAAAGGCCAGGGTGATTGTCTCAAGCGGCTATTCCAAAGACGACACCATAACCAACTTTAGAAGCTACGGATTTCGCGCATCTTTACCAAAACCATATAAATTAGAAACACTTAACAGTGTGCTATTAAGTGTCTTTTCTAATTAATAGCCCTGACTACATCCTTGCAGAACTTTCATCACAGAAATACTCCTCGCCATGTCTGCCTTGCCAATGGAATGAGGCCTATAGGGAACTAAAAATCCCAAGGATTGATCAATGGTAGTTGGTAAAAACGGCCCTGGCGGATAAATCACCTGCCAATTAAGGGACTTTTTTCCTCTAAAATTATCAAAAACTGTCTCACCCATATCATCGACGTAGCTTAAACTCAAATCCACAAGAGGCCGCATAACGGAAATGCGCCCTGAACTGCTTTTTCCCAAAACAACAGGGGCCCATCGTCTTCTTTCGAATCCGGCAAACCACAAACCCGGATAACGCAAACCACTGAACTTGTCTGTCATGAAGTAAGTTATCTCCTGGGAATCATCCAGCTCCAGGGCCCTCTTGATTTGCTCCTCCACCTCACTGCTTCCTTGCACATAGAGATATTCCCAGTCCTCTGGATCGAGCACGTCTTGACGCATGACAGATCGCCCCTGATCCCAAAACGTCCACAAGGCATGACACGACTGGCAGTCGGCAACACATCCTTGCTGACTGTCATGGCCCGGACGGCGTGAAATCTCCCTGTGACAGTCACCACATGAGACATGACCTGGTTCCCCAGCCTCTGCTTCCACGTGAAACTCGGGCTTTCTATGGCAATCAGTGCAAAAAAGCCCGGCCCTAAAGTGTACATCCGGCGTCATTGGCAGCCATTCGATGC
>JAMOVZ010000364.1 GCA_027061865.1 Desulfobacterales bacterium | reverse complement strand
TCAGGGTTCATCTCCCCCAGCCCCTTGTATCTCTGGATGGTCAGCCCCTTTTTTCCCTTTTCAAGCAAGAATTCCATTGCCTCCTTTGGGTCCTGCACCTCTTTGCGGTCTCCATTGACTGAGACGGCCTTGAGTCCAAGCTTGAGGTCTTTAAACTGTTTTGAAAACTTGATAACACTTCGAAGCTCGGGGCAAGAGAAAAACTCCCAACCAACCCAGAAACTCTGGCCCCCCTCTGTGGCCTCCACAGGGGGCCTAGTTCGATCCATTACCTTGAATTCATGGTAACCGTCTTCCTCCCGCCTAACAAGGTCTGTAACCTTAAAGCCCTCCTCTTCCATGGAACCCACTAGGGCTTCCACGAACTTTTCGTCTTTAAACGCCTTTCTTTCCTCTATTCCGAAAGAGGCCAAAAATTCTAAGAACCGCCTGGAATAGCCTTTTTTAATCAACTTCTCCAGCCCATCATAAAAGTTCAAGAGCCCTTTTAGAAGCCTGGACAGTGCCTTTCCTTTGACCACCCGGCCATCGGCAAACTCTATCTGACCGGTGGCAGAAATTCTATCCAGCAAAAAGCTGTTAAATCCTTCTTCATCCCTAATGTACATCTCTTTTTTTCCATCAGCTACTCGGTAGAGGGGGGGTTGGGCCACATAAAGATAACCTTGTTCTATTAACTCTGGCATCTGCCTGAAAAAAAAGGTTAGCAGCAAGGTCCTGATATGTGCCCCGTCAACATCGGCATCTGTCATGATTATGACCTTATGGTACCTGAGGCCATTTATATTGTAATCCTTCTCCCCTATTCCAGTGCCAAGGGCGGTAATCATGGTGCGGATCTCTTCACTGGATAGCATCTTGTCAAACCTTGCCTTCTCAACATTCAAAATCTTTCCCCTGAGAGGCAAGATCGCCTGAAATCGCCTATCCCTGCCCTGCTTTGCTGAGCCCCCTGCGGAATCACCCTCCACTATGAATATCTCGCTTTTGGCAGGATCCCGCTCCTGGCAGTCGGCAAGCTTTCCTGGAAGTGAGTGCTCCGACAGAATGCCCTTGCGTCTGGCAAGCTCTTTCGCCTTTCTCGCAGCCTCCCTTGCACGGGCAGCATCTATTACTTTGTGCAGTATTGCTTTGACAGTCGAAGGGTTTTCTTCGAAATAAACAGATAAGCCCTCGTTTACCAGGGCCTCCACCAGACCCTTCACCTCGCTGTTTCCAAGTTTTGTCTTTGTCTGGCCCTCGAATTGGGGCTCAGGCAATTTGACGCTTATTACCGCTGTAAGCCCCTCCCTTACGTCATCACCGCTCAACTTCCCCTTGAACTGTTTTGCAAATGCAGATTTCTGTAAGTATTGGTTGATACTTCGGGTGAGGGCCGACCTGAAACCAGCCAAGTGTGTCCCGCCCTCTTTAGTATTTATATTGTTTGCAAAGCTGAAAATATTCTCCTTATATGAAGTATTGTACTGTAGGGCTATTTCCATTATGACATCATTTTTTTTGCCGGATATGTAGATCGGCTTTGGATGTATCACATCCCTGTTTCTATTTAGATATTCGACAAAGGATATGATACCCCCCTCATAGTGGAATTCTTTCTTCCTACCGGTCCGCTCATCAGAGATACAAATCTTGACTCCTTTCGTGAGAAATGCCAGCTCCCGCATCCTCTTTGAGAGGAGATCAAAGTCAAATCTCACTTCCTGGAATATCTCCGGGTCCGGTCGAAAGTGAATCTTTGTGCCTGTCTTATTGGTATGACCTACCACCTTAACATCACTTACTTTTTCCCCCCGCCTATACTCTTGGACAAAGATCTTTCCATCGCGCCAGACCTCAACGACCAGGAACTCAGAAAGGGCATTGACCACTGAGACCCCAACTCCATGAAGGCCGCCAGAGACACGGTAAGCCTTATTGTCAAACTTGCCGCCAGCATGAAGTTTTGTCATAACCACCTCCAGGGCCGGCACTCCCTCTGTCTCATGGATATCCACAGGGATACCGCGGCCATTGTCGACTACCAGCACACTCTCATCGGTCAAGATTTGCACATCTATATAATCACAAAACCCTGCAAGGGCCTCGTCAATGCTGTTGTCCACCACCTCATAGACCAGGTGGTGCAATCCCTCGACCCCGGTATTTCCAATATACATGGCAGGCCTCTTTCTTACAGCATCGAGGCCTTCCAGAACCTTTATTGATGATGCACTGTATCCCTTTTTTTCCTCTGCCATAATAAACCTACCAGCCTTTTAAAGTCTCATGGGCATAATCAGCCCTAAAAACCCCTCGTCGGCCTCACCGGTTATCACACAAGGCCTTGAGTTATCGATAAAGCCAAGCTGAATATCCTCACTTTCCATCACCTGTAAAACATCTACAAAGTAGCGGGCATTAAAGGCTAGTTCCACTCCTCCTTCGCTCCAACCAGCCTCACCATCGGGCAGCCTCACCTCAATTCTTTCTTCTGCCTCTCCAAGCTCTGGATTGGTGGAGACCAGGGTGAGGCCGGAGTCATCAAATGCCATTTTCACTGCCCTGTATCTATCGCTGGCAAGAATCAACATCTTTTTCATGGCATGGAGGAGCTCCAACCTGTTAATTTCAGCCCTGTGGCTCATCTCTTTGGGTATGACTGCATGGTAGTCTGGAAACTTTGTATCCAATAGCCGTATAGCAAGGGTGGCGGAGTCTTTTTTTACAATACAGCTGTTTTGCTTAAAACCCATCTCTATTACATCGCCGTCAGCTGAAAGCTTTGAGATCTCCATCACACCTTTTTTGGGAATCATCACACCCTTTGGAAGCTCCAAGGATTCCAAGCCTTCAAACTCCTTGTCAATAAGCGATAGCCGGTGGCCATCAGTACCCACCATCCTAAGTAGAAGGTGGCTGTCTCCATTGGAGGCTTGATCAGGTTTTTGGATTTTTTCTGCAAAAAGCCCCGATAGCTTGAAACCGGCTTCTTCCAGCGTTACAGCATAAATAGTCTTCTTAATCATCTCGTTGATTTTGGGGGCATCTAACCGGACTAGGATGCAGTCTTCGGGCTCCACAAAGGAAGGAAACTCCTCAGGGGGATAACCGGCAATCCTAAATTTGGCTCGTCCATCAGAGATGTGTACCCAATTGTTGGCCTCCCCTTTGATGTGGATCCATGCCTCTTCATTTTCTCTCCGTGACGATCCACTCTCCTTCAGTATTTCATACAGCTTTCTTCCCGAAATTGCCACAGCGCCTTTTGAGATCACTTCAGCCTCTATGGTCTCTTGAAAGGCCATTTGAAGGTCTGTGGCGGAAACGGCTATCCCTCCATCATCTGCCACAAGAAGGATGGCTGATAGAATAGGCATATTACTCCTTCTCTCTACAATGCTTTGCGCTTTTGAGACCACAGCCAGCAGCTTGTCTATTTGAGTCTTGATTTCCATCCTTGAACCCCCTTATTAATTTTTGAATAAATAGTCTTTTTTATAGCAATAGTACAAATCAAGATTTCTAAAAACATGATAACTAATTAAAATTATAAAAATTTTTTTAGAATTGAATTCTCTGTTTATGCACAAAATTAAAAGTTTCTTTAAAACTTTACGAAAAATTACTAATAAGCCATTCTAAATCTCTTTTTAAATTTAAATCATTTTTTTTCTTCTTTTTTATTTTATTGACAGCGTATATAACAGTTGAGTGATCTTTCCTGCCGAAAAAGGCCGCAATCTCTTTTAGCGACATATCCGTCAGTTTTCTACATAGATACATTGCCACCTGTCTTGCGTTTGTAATCCTCCTGTTTTTCGTATCTGAAACTAAAACAGCAGGAGATATTTTAAAAAATTGGGCAACCAGGTTTTGGATTGTCCTTGGCTCAGGTTCGTATGGCCTATTTTCTATTATGCTTTTGGCCGTAGAGATATCCATGTTTCCAGGCCTGATTGATAAATACCTTACTATCCGTGAAAGGTCATCCTTAAGTTCCTTTATATCTTTGCCTGACGAGGCAAGAGAGAAGAGTACATCGTTGGGAACATGGACTTCAGTGTTTTTAGCAGCTTGGCTGAGTATGGCAGCAACTGTATCCTGCTCAAGGGGACCTAACGATGCTATTAAACATGATGTAAGCCTAGATAAGAGCCTTTTGTCCAACGCTGTAATCTCACGGGGGGGCACTCGGGATGTGAACATTACTGGTAAATTGTTCTCGTAAAAATAGTCAAAAAGGGTTATGAGGGGACCTTGGGCCCCGTGGTTGCCAGAGATCAAATGGATGTCATCCAGGAGGAGGGCTTTCCATGAATCCCTTGCCTGGTTTATAGCCTGCATCCTTTTGCCTTGTGTAAAGATTTGACTAGGTAGATAGCAAGGACATATGTTTTTTTTGAGCATAAAATTTGCCGCGGCACATAGAAGATGGGTTTTTCCGACCCCAGAGTTGCCAAACACAAACAGGGGATCGGTTTGGGATGTGTGGGAGAAAAGGAGATTTCTCACACATTGGTAGGCAAATTTATTATTTGGCTCTATGATAAAATTGTCAAAAGTAAGTGAGGGCTCAATTGCTGTGGGGAGTTGAGAGTAATCATCTATGGCTGAGACCATGAGCTCTATTGAGGTCTTTTGGCCCAATTCCGATTGTGTGAACTCGCTAATGGCCTTTAAATAGTGTTCTTCTATCCATGAGGCCACAAAGCGGTTTGGGACATTGATGAGGACGAAGCGGTCCTCCAGTTTGGATAGCTCTGTGCCGGAAAACCAAAGGTCAATTTCCTCACTGGAGTATGAGGCCTTAAGATGGGATTTAATACGATTCCATATTTCTTTTTTTTTTGATTTCATTTAGTATTCATTAATAGTTGTGTATTGAATGAATCCTTTTAATATTATTTGTAAATTAAAGAAAATATCAACCTAAAAGATAAAATAATGGAGATCATGAAATGGCATATTCAATTGCACTGGCAGGGAAAGGTGGCACGGGCAAAACTACTTTAGCAGGCTTTCTGGTCAGGTATCTGGTCAGCCAAGGTAAGGGGCCGGTCCTTGCAGTTGATGCAGATGCAAACTCTAACCTGAATGAAGTGTTGGGACTGGAGGTAGAACTCACGCTGGGCGAGGCGCGGGAAGAAATGAAAAGGGGTGTTGCTCCGGGCATGACAAAAGACGTTTTTATGGAGATGAAGATCCAACAGGCCGTTGTCGAATCAGACGGTTTCGACCTTATCGTAATGGGAAGGCCGGAGGGCCCTGGGTGTTACTGCGCAGCCAATACCTTGCTGACCCAATGCCTGGAGAAGTTAATTAACAATTATTCATATATAGTAATAGACAATGAGGCCGGAATGGAACACATGAGCAGGCTCACCACAAACAATATAGATACAATGTTGGTGGTATCTGACCCGACAAGGAGGGGTCTTCAAGCAGCATCTAGGATCTTGGCCCTGGCCGATGAATTGAATCTTGAAGTGGGAGACAAATACGTTCTGGTCAATTTGGCAAGGGAAGGTCAGGAAGAGGGGGTGAGGAAGGCCGCCAAAGAAATGGGGCTCAAGATAGCTGGATTTATTCCTGAAGACACTCAAGTTAGGGAGTATGATCTTCAGGGAAAACCCACCTCAAAAGTCCCTGATGATAACCAAGCCCTTGTGGCCGCGTTTAACATCTTCCGCGAGATCATTCCGTAACCTAACTGTATATAGTGTTAAATATTTATGCAACGCAACATATAGTTGTCGGGTTACTTAGAAAACTAGTTAGAATAGCTTGAAAAATAGCTTGACAAGGCTTGGTTCGTTCCACTATTTTACGTTTTGAGCATAAGCTAGTTTTTACCGTGAAAAATCATGGTATTTTTTTACCCAAGCTTTGTAACAATTTTCACAACCAAGTGAGCAGCACAGGAGCTTTCCTTTATATTGATATAGGCGGAAATTAAGACATTCAAAAGGAGGGAGAAAATTGGCATTTGAAATTCCCAAACAGCCCTACTCTGGAAAGATTGGCGAAGTTACCCTAGGAACAGGAGATTCTTCTGTAACCATTGGAGGTGAAGAGGTTTATCCATTTCACCTGTTTGAAGGATCAATCCCCAATCCACCCAAGATAGCCATGGAGGTCTGGGATTATGATCCTTCTGAAGAATGGCCTCAGGCAGCAATTGAGCCTTTTAAAGATGTGATCAGCTCACCTGATGCCTGGGCGAAGAAGTGTGTGGAGGAATATGGGGCTGATATAATTGTACTTCAGCTCAAGAGTACTGACCCTAATGGAATGGATCGCGGGGCCGATGAGGCCGCAGAAGTGGCCAAAAAGGTCGCGGATGCCATAAATGTCCCCCTGGTGGTTTGGGGAACAGCCAACAATCAAAAGGATGAAGAGGTTCTGAGGAAGATAGCAGAGGTCCTGGATGGCAAGAATGTAGGCCTTGCACCAGTGGAAGAGGCCAACCACAAGGGAATAGGTGCAAGTGCCTTGGCTTACAATCATGTGATCGTTGCCTCCTCGCCCATTGATGTTAATCTTGCAAAACAGCTTAACATCTTACTGGAAAACCTTGGGGTCCCCATTAACAAAATCATAATTGACCCTACTACTGGCGGGTTGGGTTATGGCCTGGAATACAGTTACTCCGTGATGGAACGTATCCGCATGGCTGCTCTCACCCAAGAGGATGACAAGCTTCAGGCTCCAATTATCTCCAATCTTGCCAACGAAATCTGGAAGTGTAAAGAGGCTGGCCAAAGCATTGAGGAGGCCCCCACATTAGGAGACCCTGAGAAAAGGGCCATTCTGATGGAAATAGTTGCCGCGGTGTGTTACCTGCTGGCTGGCGCCGACGTTGTCGTGCTCAGGCATCCAGAATCAGTCAGGATAATACGGTCCTATATCGATCTAATGTTTAATGGGGGCTCCGCCCAAGATGTTGCGCCTATTAGTAAGATGCTGGAACTCCAAGAGGTTGATCTTGCTGCCATAGCGCCGGAGCCGGTGTTAGACTTCGAGGCTCCCGAGGCTGAAAAAGCTGCTCCCAAGGCCAA
>JAMOVZ010000363.1 GCA_027061865.1 Desulfobacterales bacterium | reverse complement strand
GCATTCACAAGATCTTTATTGAGGAGCCTCCAGACCTTTCAAAAGAGGGGTTCTATTACAAGACCATAGGGGGCTCTGTTGATGTTGAGGGAGGGGTGATAAAATCAGATAGCATTGTTATGAAGAGCCCCATCTTTAACGCCATTGTGAGAGGTGCATGGGACTTGAGTACCATGCAGATCAAGGGTGAGCTGGGTGTGCAGCCATTTGTCGCAGTGGATGCAGTGATAAAAAGGGTGCCTGTGGTGGGTTATATCCTTACGGGCAAAGACGGATCTATCTTGGTCTACCATTTCAAGGTGAGGGGCTCCTTTAGTGATCCGGAAGTGAGCTACGTCCCCCTGAAACATATGGGCAAGAGTATTGCGTTTTTCTTAGGGAGAGTGGTATATACCCCGATCCGTCTTTTCAAAAACCTCTATGATTTTTTACAGGGACTAAAAGAGCCTAACATCACCACCCATCAGCCAATCCCAACCAAATAAAAAGCGGCAATGTTGTTGTGCTTGATACTTAGGCATATGTCATGATAAGTTGCTTCAATAATGTATGAATTTGTTAAATGACAGATCGGGAGCCAAGATGAAACTAGACCTTGTAGAAATATTCAAGAAACGCACGAGGCACCCATACCGGCCGAGAGCCTCGGACATCATATCCAGGTTATTTCCAAACTTTGATGCTTTTGAGACGCCTGGCCAATCATTGATATGTGGGACCGCAGCGTATCAAGAGAAACAACTCTATGTGATTGCTCAGCAAAAGCCAAAGCCCGAAGATCTCAAGACCGCCGATGATCTAAGAAAGATAAACTATGGAATGCTTACCTCTGATGACCATTCCTTCATCCTCTCAGTGCTGAAAAGGGCGAGAGCTTCTGATCCTGAACAGACATATATATTCAGCATAATTGATACCTATGGGGCAGATATATCCATGTATTCGGCCCAACGGTTTCAGGCCTTTTTCATCGCCCACTTGATTAAAGAATTCCTCACTATACCCATAAGAACCGTGTCACTCATCCTGGGCGAGGGGGGAAGTGGAGGGGCGCTTGCCATCCAAGTAACCGATATTCGCGCACAAATGGATGATGCCCTCTATGCCACAGCACCCCCTGAATCCATGGCCTCCATAGTGTTCAGGGATCCTAACCGCATCCAAGACGCTCTCACCGTGCTCAAACCCACTGCACGTGAATTAAAATCTCTTGGCGTAATTGACAGGATTGTGCCCTCACCAGAGGATGTGACCAATTTGGATGAATTTTCCAAGAATATAGAGCAATTTTTGACCAAGGCTGTTAAAGACTTGTCCCGCTCCCGCATAAAAAAACTGATCAAGAAACGCGAGACAAAGGCGAAGAAATATGGACTTTATAAAAAGACCGGCCCTTTCCACGACATAAAACGCTATATAGAAAAGCCACTTAAGGCCTTCCGGAAACCTCCACCAGACATCAAAATCGTGAGTCATCATACTCCCATTGAAGTGGTGGACCATTATGGCGAGATTCAGAAAAAGGGGTCTGATACCGAGTATGTGGAGTGTGGGGCAGGCAAAGGAAGGAATAAGGGAAAAGGCTGTGGCAAGCTGATACCACTTAAAAGCTTCCTGGAAAATTACAATGTGTGCCCAGAATGCGGATTTTCATACACCCTGGATGCCTCTGGTTGGATTGATTGCCTTACCGATCCAGGCACATTTCACGAACTTTATAGAAACCTCACGGTTAACCAGCTCTTAGAGGAAAACAGCCTTACCAGTTACTACAAGGATTTTCTTGCCAAACAAGAGGG
>JAMOVZ010000362.1 GCA_027061865.1 Desulfobacterales bacterium | reverse complement strand
AACTGTGTCATTGTTTAGAAACAAGACATAAGGGGTGTTGGCAATAGCAGCGCCTTGATTGCAGGCTTTTGCAAATCCAAGGTTGTCATTATTTAGTATGATTCTCATGTTGGGTTTTAGCTTAGCGATATCTTGTAGGTATTCCCTTGTGCCGTCTGTAGAAGCATTATCGACAATAACCAGATCAAAAAGCCGGCTCGGAGTGGCTCGATACAGATGCTCAATACACTGACTCGTAAGATCACGTTTGTTAAAAGTCGGGATCACGATCGTAATCTTTTTGGCATCCTTCATTGCGACCTCATAATATCTGAGCCTTAAAAGGTGTTTTCTCTGGAAAAGAGTCTTTTATTTTTTCAATAAGTAGGAGCAAGCTGTCGTCTTCTTCTTTCATGGACTCAAGAGATTTCAAAAGGACGTCCGCCTCACTGAGCTTTTTTTCTTCAAATAGGTACTGGAAGTAATTCCACAAGACATCGGGATCTGAAGGAGATATCTCCATGGCTTTCTTAAGGAAACCTAACGCCTTCCCTTTATTGCCCGTGGTCCAATAAAGGCAAAACAGGTTATTGTAAGTCTCTGAACTGCTCGGGTTCAGTCCTAAAGCGCTGAGGAAAAACTTTTCGGCCTTCCTGTAATTTCCGCTCGCAAAATGTGACTCCCCTTTATGAATGAGATTTTCTTCCAGAAGAAGGAAAGGGGCTTTGGTCAAGATGGAGGGAGGAAAGAACTGAAATGTGGAATCGGAAAGCCGTGTTGATAACGTCATTTGGTCAAAGCTGTTTGGCCATTCTTTTTCTGGAATCCGCCACTTGCTCCTAAATCTTTCCGTATCGTTTAAGTTTGCAGGGATATCTTTAGAGGGAAATAGACTAAAAGGAGGTTTACCAGATACGGGCAATGCCAGGTCCCTGGCAAGCCAAGTGCCATACCCAGAAGATGCAGCTCTGATCCTGAAATCCTCTAAGGCGGCCTCAAGAGTTTCATAGCGAGTATCAAAGCCTCCAATTAGATTTAGAAGCTCACGTTTTATGAGAAAGCAGGAAGAAGTCGCGAGGGACTTGTTTCGAGCCAAGTCAAACCATGCTTTGATGGGGATATAAGGCCTGTGACAATTGAAGGCCCCGCTTTTCGTATGGGAATGGCATTCTCCTTCAAGGGAAAAAGCGGTGGGTTTCATTATAATAATCCCTGCAGCAGGGATATCCTGTACTTTCGCCAAGACATGTCTTATGCAGGCGTTCGTGAGGACAATGTCAGAACGGCTAAATAGGACAAACAAACCCTTTGCAACTTCAAGTGCAGTGTTTAGAAGTGCACCGGGGGGCTCTTCAGCTTTATACTGCAGATGGTGAACCTGGATTTTCCTTGAAGGTCCTAGTGGGTGTTGGATTTCGGAGATGAGTTTTGAGTGGAAAAAGACAATATCACACAAAGTTTGGTACCGCACTGATTTAGGTGGATTGCGTTTCGGCTTTATCACAGGCCCATGATTGGAAATTACAGCCGCCGACATTCGGTTATCTTTAGTAAAAAGCCCTTGTGACTGTGATTTTATTCCCAGATTTTTATAATTTCCTGATAATGAATTTATAAACTCTTTGACTCTCTCGGATACTCTGTCCTCACTTCCATGCCTAACCCAATGTTGGAATGCTTCCTCCACCTTTGACATGTTATCTACAATAGATCTTGATATCCATTCACCGAACCCCACTAAGTCCATAACGACCCATATAAGGTCGTTAAGAGAGTGGATAGGGTATAGATGATTAAGCCTTAGTTGTTTAACCAGTTCCTCTATTGAAAGTGTAAAAAAGAGGTTAAGGAGCCCTCTATACAGCACTAAGCATAGGGGAATGTGTGTCTTTACAGCCCATTCCAGGTCAAAGACCTTTAATGTGCCGGCACTGTATATTATATTTCGTGGGATGGCATCAAAAGCCTTACCATTTAGTGGGACCATCGGAAAGGGAAGCTTTTGAGAAGGAGGCTTTGGGTGCGAGCTAAAGTTGGTGATGAGAAACTGAATATATTCTTTGAGGGTGGAAAGGAAGGAGTTCCGTGCACCGGAGCGTATGTACTTGAGAAGTTTGATCTCTAGAAGCTCTCCTTCATACAATTCGGAGGTGAAATTCGGATTAAATGAAAAGATGTCACCCGACTTAGCTTTCCCTTGTTTTATTACAATTGAGCTCTTTTCCTCGGATGATAAATATGTATAGGTTTGGAATGCCTCGTTCCTGGTCCCCCCGCTAAAGGATATGATTTTCCAATTTAAATTTGGAAGGTGATGAGCCTCCTTTGCTGTAAGCACCATCATGGAGTTAGAAACATGAGTCAAAAGGCCGTCTTTGGCTGCTTCAGAGTATAACAATGAATAGCCGAAAGGCGGAGAGTTTGCAGTCTGGAAACTTCCTATGTGTGCAGATGCAATCCATTGGGCGATAGATTCTTTTGAAAAAGAGACTATTTCATCAGTCGCAAGAACTTTTGGAAAGTATAGATCTGGATACATGTGTAAGAATAATTGGGCATTCCAGCCCAATTCTTTTAACATATCTCTAATTTGGGATTTGCAGTAGCGGTGAAGATCAAGAGAACTTTTGGCAGGATTCCGATTCTGTTGCCAGTTGCCTACTATGAAATCATTCAGAGCAAATTTTGCTTCATAGCAAAAGCCAATGATTCCATGGGGTTTAATCAAGTTGGTGCCTGATTCCAGAATGGCGCCTATGTCCCAGCTCTTTCTATGGAGATATTCAAGGACATATGGGCTTAGCATCATGAAGATTGCATCATATTCCCTATTTAGTTCGTCGGGTCCCTGAAAACCAACTTGCACGTTATGATACATTTTGGACTGATATGCTGTTATTTCGGCTATTTCTTCTTCGAGTTCAATCGCATGCACAATCTTACACCGTTGTGCAAGATAGTTAACCATAGGGCCTGATCCGAAATAACAAAGCAACACAGAGCCGTAATTCTCAAACGGGAAGCTCCTCAGCACCAAGGCCCTATTTCTGGATAGGTAGTAAGCGAACTGCGGGTAGGGGAGTTCCGGGTCAAGATGCTCATGAGCAGTCGGGCCGTGCACCTTGCTCAGCTCATTTAGCACCTTTTTACATGCTTGCTCGATAGTATGGCTTTTGGAAATAATTCTTTTAAACGGAACAGGATTGTTTTGTAAAAAATTGCTATTAAAGTATACCGACAGATCATCCGGTTCTTTGTAGGAGTAACCGTGTCGCCTCATGTGTTGGTCAAGTATAGACTTTTGACCTGCCTCATTTGCCAACCTCTGGTCCAAGTCTGGAACGGCAAGCTCTCGGTTTAGTGAAAGCAGCCTTGCCCTGTAATCCTCGCTTAACGCAGGCTTATGGACGGTGCCATGGTACAGGAGGCTGTAGAAATGATCTTTGGCATTAGGAACATAGAATCCACCCTCATGAAATACTCTTCTATTCAAGATGTCAGATGCCCACTTGGGATCAAAATAGTTGTCCCCTACATAGCGGAAATCGAACAGAACTTGCTGGCCTCCAATGTCCACCTTGTGGAGAACCCTGTAAGGTTCTCTAAAGAGCGGAATTGCTCTTGTAATATACCTCAGCTCATGCTGATTATCTGTTAGCAGGTCAATGTCTGAATGCCTGGCATCTGGCATCTTATGGGGGAGGGAATCGAAATTTCTCAGTACAACATAGTTGACAGTGGAGTTGAGTACATAGAAAAGCTGGCTAAGATCATGCCACCCATTCGCCCCCACCATGTCCTGAGCGATTTCTTCAATCTCTCCTTCCCAGGCTCCGTTGTTTTGGCCCAGGAAATCTGTACGATTTATTCCTAGCAATAAACAGAGGTCGTGTTCGGCTTCACGAGGGTTGTTAGTCGCATGTATACGGTGGCCACCGCCCGCCCATTGCCGATAGAGCATTTTTGCGTCAAAGGTGTTTATGTTGACGATGTCTAGTCCTTTTGAAGTCGGACGCGGTTCGTATCTGGGTACATGATCTAAAACCACTAACAGCAAAAACGGCCCCGTGCCGCAGTGCTGCTCTTTGCCACTTCCAGGCGGGAGCTTTTGCCCATAGAATCTGGACAAGTTTTCAGAAAATTTTCTGGGTGACCATGAGACCTTAGCCACCTTTAATAAAGTAAATTTCCTGGAAAGATCCTCTATGACATAGTCTGAAAGGTTTAAGGCCCGCTGCCATAAAATGAACAGGTGCAACTCACCGTTATTGTGGTTGTAAGTATTTTTTTTCGTGGGCATGGGTAGAACTCTTTCTTTTTCCACAGGAAATATTCACAGCATATAAAGCAAAATGCATACCAGGCGTGTATCAAATTTTATGCCTATAAAATCGAACAGATAGATGGGTATGATAGTAATGGCATACCAAACCTGTCAGATATATGACGGGGGATGGGGAAAAAGTTGCCGCCAGAAAGTAGGAAAGCTCAAATGGGCCTGAGCCGTCAGCGGCAGCCCTTGAAGCCTGTAGTATCCATCTCCACCTAAATTGGTGCTCGGGGTTTCTCTAGACGCCAAAGTGGATGGTAGGAAGAAAACGTTTTGAAATCATGGCACTATTTGGGGGCCTGTGATGAGAAAATGCCGGTCCGTCTTAAGGGCCATATCCAAATGAAATCCCTTCATAGCTATAAAACTCGTGCAATAAGTAAATGAAAAAGATCGGTCTTTCCAATATGGTTATACAATGTAACTTTTTTAAACCTTTCCAACTTTCATAGCCTTTGCCAAGTATTAGCTGTGTCCATCAGAGAGCAATGGGAGGCTGATGTTCCCTCCTTAGGAGTGCGTTTACTGTCTTGACAGGGTTGAAGGTGATCAAAGGAACTTCAACAAATATGGTGATCCAGTGGGCCATGGCGCCATTCCAGAGTCCCGGCAGCTCAAGGGCCTTCAAGTCTTTTCCGTCTTTTGACTTTTGGGTGATAAAGACCGCGTCGGGGTCCACAAACCGGCGGAGGTCAAACGGTTTCCCTTCCCAGTCGCGGACACTGCAGACCAGGTCCACTGGATTGAAATGGGTGGAGCGCTCAAAAATTGAGCGCTGATCCGGGTCTTCCATATTGATTTGGGCAACCTCCACGATTTGACGCGAAATCCTTCCGGACTTATCCTTTACCCAGAATGGCCCCCCTCCAGGCTCGCCCACATTTTTTACCATACCGCAGACCCTAATGGGCCTGTTCAATTGCCCAAAAAGATAGTCAGCCAGGTCGTCAAGTTTTAGGCCGGAGAGGTGGTCGGGCAGATGAATACCCAACTCTTCCTCTAAAAAGATCATCACTTGCTGGAGGAAAACCTCAGTCTTCTCCCCCCTTGAAATGGAGCTTAGATAGGAATGGACCTTCCCTTCCACTTCAATCAGGAGCCCCCCAAGGATTTTTTTCCACTTGTAAGTTTCAGGCTTTAAGTGGTCTGGGGCTACGTTATCAATGTTCTTGATGAAGACGAGGTCGGCATTAAGGTCGTTTAAGTTCTCAATGAGCGCGCCATGCCCCCCCGGCCGGAACAGAAGCCTTCCATCTGGTAACCTGAAGGGGCGGTTTTCCATGTCAACGGCAATGGTGTCTGTTGAGGGCTTTTGGATAGAGAAATCTACCACATAACGGACTCCCAGTTCTTTTTCATAAATGGGGCGGACAGTTTCCAAAAACTCCTGAAACCGTTTTTTGTGCTCCAAAGCAACTGTAAAGTGGATTCTTGCATTTCCCTTGGCGTCTGCAACATAATTAGCGGCCTCTACAAGGTGTTCTTCAAAGGCCGTGCGGGTGTGGCCGTTGTAACGGTGAAAAGGAATCAAGGCCTTTGGGATATTGCCATAACCAAGGCCATCAGGGTTCAGGATAAAACCCAATACCTCTTTTAGACGTTCTTTTTTCAGCAGTTCATGAATGTCCAGCCCCTTTTGGGCAACGACAGCCTTTAATTGATCAAAAAAAGCGAATTTTTCCAGGTTCTCTAAAAATTCCAACAAGTGGGCGGCGTCTTTGTCTCCACGGCTGGCCGCCTGCTTGAGCATTTCTTTGGTAATGGGGCCAGGCTGGTTATAAAATTTCTGGAGTGCTTTGAACATCCTGGTGGCTGCCCCTGAAGCAGGCACAAACTTCATGAATCGGCCTTCAAGCCTATTGGGTTCAAACAGATCCGTAAGAGTTTGATGCCTTTCTTCTGGGATGACGGTGATTCCGTCACCAATGGTGCAAGGCCTTTCAAGCCGTAAAAAAGGGGGTGGTTTCATGAACTTTTGGATCTGGTCCATGACCTGTTCCACCGTGAGGCCGTGCTCCTCTATTTGGCGAATATCTTCCTCTGTGAACATCTCTTGTGGCGATAAATTCATGGAGAGCCCTCTTATGATCTCATTTTAGGTATGACTAGAGGTGCTATCTTTCAGGATGGGGCAAAGTGTTGTCAACAAAAAATCCTGTGTGTTGCCTATGAGTTGAAAGGGTTTTCAAAGAATTTTATAGAATTTTCTGAAAATGACTATATAATAAGTTATAGATATGTTAAGAAAACTTCGTATTTTACCCTCCGGAGGACGTTGGCAGAACCTCTCCCTGGCGGCAAATGAGGAAGGAGTGAGTCAAAGGCCTTTCTGGAGCAGTCACCCGAAAAACAATAAAAGAAACTGGAGGTTTGACCAAAATTGAACCCATTCTATAAAAACCTTGCCCTTTGGCTGGTAATAAGCCTCTTGATGGTCATGCTATTTCAGGTATTCAAGCAACCTGGCCGCTCGGTGACCTCGGTAAGCTATAGCGACTTCTTGGAAATGGTAGAAGAAGGCTCAGTGGTTCAGGTGACCATTCAAGGGGACAATATAACAGGCATCTCGGCCCAAGGGCCTTTCAAGACTTATGCCCCGAAAGATCCAGAGCTGATCACCCTGTTGAGGAGTAAAGGAGTGAAGATCTCAGCCAAGCCCGAGGAGGACTCCTCATGGTTCCAAGTGTTCCTTTCCTGGGTGCCCATGCTTCTGCTGATCGGGGTCTGGATCTTTTTTATGCGCCAAATGCAGGTAGGGGGAGGCAAGGCGCTTTCGTTTGGCA
>JAMOVZ010000361.1 GCA_027061865.1 Desulfobacterales bacterium | reverse complement strand
AGATTGCCCCCCTGGTCAACCTCAAAGTAATGGGCCTCATGACCATGGGCCCATTCACCGGCGATCCTGAGGAGGCGAGACCTTACTTTAAGAAGACCAGGGAGATCTTTGAGGAAATAAAGGCCATGGCAATCGGTGGGGTGGAAATGAGGTATCTCTCCATGGGCATGTCCAACTCATACAAGGTGGCCCTGGAGGAAGGGGCCAATATGGTGAGGATAGGGACGAAGATTTTTGGCCCTAGAAGTTATTCCTAATTGAGGACGTGAAAAAGGGAAAAAGGATGCAAGGGTCGGGGCCGGGAATTGGGCATGGGTGGTAAGGAATGTCCGCAAGGAAGTCCTTTCCAGAACGGATCTGGCTCCTTGCAGGGAGACGGCACGAGGTTAACGGAATGCACGTTAATGAAGGAGTAGGGTTAGCCATGTGTTTCACGGGTTAGGCATAGGGCATCAGGCGTAAGGCATAAGGAACTCCTTCTCAGAGGGTTTTTGCCCAAAGCCTCATGCCTTGGGCCTTACGCCCGTTTACGCCGTTCCCCTGATCACATCTGAAATCAGTTTACGGACAGGCATGGGTTAAAACAAAGGATAAATGTGAATCTCCTATGAGCTATGCGGCTAAGCGAATAAGGCATCTGGTGGGCAAGGCTATCCACTCCCACGATATGATTAGAGATGGTGAGCACGTGCTGGTGGGGGTCTCGGGAGGAAAGGATAGCCTTGCCCTGCTGTGGCTGCTCAGGGAGCGGCTCAAGCGGATTCCCATTTCCTATGAGGTTACGGCAGTTCACATTGACCTGGGGTTTGGAGCAGATACCGCAGGCCCGATGGAAGAGTTTTTCAAAGCTCATGGGTTTTCATACAAAATCCTCAGAACCAAAATCGGTCCCAAGGCACATGGGCCGGAAAACCGCGAAAACCCCTGTTTCCTTTGCTCCAGGCTCCGGAAGAAAATCCTGTTTGAGGTGGCAGAGGAAATGGGCATCACCAAGATAGCCGTTGGCCATCATAAGGACGATTTGATAGAGACCTTTTTCTTGAACGTGCTCTATGGGGCCTCAATCAGCACACTGTTGCCGGTTCAGGAATTTTTCGGCGGCAAGATCAGGATAATAAGGCCCCTGTACTTGGCTGATGAGCCGCTCATTGAGCGATATGCACGGGAAATGAACTGGCCCAAGATAGATCCCGGCTGTCCTACCGCCATTTCATCCCGGAGACGGCATATCAAGGATCTATTGCATGGGCTGTACAGATCAAACAAAAAGATCAAGGGCAACATTTTTCACGCACTACATAATGTAAGGCCCGACTATTTACCGTGATCAACTTTACCAATCATACAAGATTTCCCAGTGGTCTTCGAAACTAGGATCTTCTACACTGTAACGAAATGAAATGGTCTTCCCCGTGGCCGGGCCCGTGGCTGTATCTTGCCTCCAATACCTGATATATATTGCAGGTATCGGCTTTGCGCCTGAGCCCCCAGATTTGGAAGGGATCCAGACTTCTCTTTCCTCGATCACCTTCCACACGGTTCCATACCTCTTGCTCCTGACCCTCTCTCCAACCCGAGGCAGATTGAATTGCTCTCTCAATTCCTTAAATCTGTAAGGTGATTTGTCGCCATGGTCCAGTATGCGCTCACCCATGACCATTATGGCGATAGCCCCGGGTGGTGCAGTAAGCAAAATGGATAACACTGCGATGGCCAAGATAAGCTCTCCGGATGGGACTCCTGCTGCAAGCGGGACGGCGCCTATGGCAGCCTGGACGGTCGCTTTAGGTATATATGCCACTATGCAGAAAAGC
>JAMOVZ010000360.1 GCA_027061865.1 Desulfobacterales bacterium | reverse complement strand
GTTCAAGAAAACGCCTCTTTTCTTCTTCCACCACTTCTATCAGGTCATATAGTATCTTGGGTAACTTGTTGATCACCCTTTCCCAAGACACGGTCTGAGGGGTCTTAAAGAGCCTTTGCTCTGTCTTTTTCTCCACTGCAAGTATGGCCTCTCCGAGCCCTGCTTTCAAAAAAGGCTTAAATTCAGGATGTGAGGTCACGAAGCGCAAGAATCTCTCCGTCATTCTATATGGAGCAGTGAGGAGTTCACCTGCATGAAGAATGGATTCAGTGAAGACCTCTCGCACCATGTACTCTTCTTCATCACGGTTGTAGTGGAGGTTGCTGAATTCTGCATCATCTGAGTATTTCTTGATCTGTTCTTCCGCCACAGCTTGATAAGTGATTGCAAGGTCTCTAAAAAAGGTATCCGATATTTCAAGCCCTTCTTCAATAATCAAGGCATTCATCAGGGTGGTGACAATATCTACTGCCATGCGGTTGAGCCCCTTTGCGCGGTTGTGGGCAGATACGGGCTGGTGCTTGTGGTCAAAAGGATATTCGGAGAATTCCACTTGGGCCACAGAGGAGGCCTTCCTGTATACCTCAATTAGGGTGAAAATCTCCACCCCCCAATTAGTGGCAAAACGCATTTTTTTTAAGAGATCTGTCTTGAAGGCCACTTCACCCGAGAGCTGATAGTTGAAGCTCAAAAGAAATTCAATAAGATCCAATACCTTTTCCTCTTTGCTCTCAGTGAATTTCCTCTTGAGTGAGAGCAGCAGTGGATCAAGCAGTAGCCTCTTTACCCTTCCGTAAATTTCGCGGTTCGCTATCCGGGCATAATAGGCCTTTGAGAACTCGTAGTTCAGCACCACCACGGGATATAGGAGACGGTCCAGTTGCACCCGTTTAAAGGTGCGTATGTCAGCATCTATGAGTCCAACGGCCTGGGCGCCTAAAGCAATGGCGATCCCGAAGCTCAAAAACATGTTCTTGCCCTTTCCGGGCTCCTTGATGTTGAATCCCGCCTCCTCCAATTGTTTGTAAATGCCTGAAAAGCCAGGACCGTTGTTCCATTGAATCAGGCAGTTGCGAAGACCGAATTCCTTTATAAGATCTCTTAATTGGAAGGCATCCTTTTCATCTGCACCATCTAGGCCGAATATGATCTGGGCAAGGTAAGCTGTGTCACGGAGTTGCTTGAGCAGATTCCGGAACACCGGGGTATTGTCAGGGTCAGTGAATTCGGTGGCAAGGGTAGGGATTACCAGCACGGTCTTTTTCCACTTGGAATGAAGCCTCAGTTGGCTCCGCAAGTGTTTCTTGTCCTGCCTCAGGATGTGAAATGTTGTCACCCTTCCGGTATTTTGGGAAAAGTCAGGAATTGTTATGCCCCCCTCTCTCTTTTGGGCTGCTCTTTGATTTCACGGGCATGAAAAAAGCCTTAGGATAACTCAAACCCAGGAATTGGAAGGTAGCCCAATCCATGATTGTTGTCAACAGAGCACTTATCAGGTCTCATCCCTGAAGACAGGGCCAATCTTGAGGTATGTTAAAGGATTGGCCACCGCTTTCCAGTAGGCCCCCCGGCCTGATATGATGTCCGCCATGACGTTTATAAGGCTCTTGGCATATATTTGGAATATGAACTCGGCAACCCTTTGGTTTCTGTAGAACCACAAGGCAGGCATCCTCGCCCACCTCAGCTCCCTGATAACCGTGGATCTGAGCATTGCCTGGTAAAGTTTTTTTACCTTATCTGACCTCAAATTGCCTTTAAAAATGGCATGGGCGGCCAGCAATCCGCTTGTCACAGCATGCCATATCCCTTCC
>JAMOVZ010000359.1 GCA_027061865.1 Desulfobacterales bacterium | reverse complement strand
TCAACCAGCTCGCATATCCCCTGCAATATGGCCTCTTCTTTACAGTTTCCCGCACACGTTCCATTAAACTCATTCAGCAAGTAAAACCAGTCAATTGGGGCCATAAGCTCCTTTTCTTCACTTAGATTCCATGCCCATACCCACCGCATGGGAAGATTTGAAAAAAACTCCAGGGCCTTACTCACATCTTCTGAGTCGTCATGGGCTGAGGCTGCTATCAGATCTGGGGAAATGGCCTTGTCCCTGAGGTTTTTCATCTTCTCCAAGATGAAATTTTCCTCTGAGCTAAAAAAGGAGAAAAAGCTGAACCGCTCTGCAAGCTCCATAACCGCGCTTGCCTCTGCCTGGGCAGGAGTGCCTCCCTTTCCCATCTGTTTCCGGGTCCCTATAACCCGTCTCGCCTCTTCCCCGCACATGCTGAAGTAAACAGGTATCCCCAGCCTTCCCTTGTCGATCCTCACGGTCTCATCCAATATGCGAAGGCCTGTTTTGGCCACTTTCTCTTTGAATCTAGCAACAGTCTCTTCCGGGCTTATCACCTTGTCTTGATCCAGGGTATAGCCCTTAAAGGCGTCCTCTAATCGTATTATATGGTCATTGTGCCTCAATTTCTTGCCTCTCCTTGCTAATGGATCTATTCATTTTGCCAGACTGAAACCCTTCCAAGTCAAGGGCCACATAGATAAATCCCAATCCGCGAAAATGCCCAACAAGTTCCTGGCCGAATCCAGGCTCCACGAGTCGGGCGATGGCATCACGAGCCACCTCAACCCTTGCCAACTCCCCATGATGCCGCACCCGGACCTCCCCAAATCCCCTCTCCAGCAAGAACTCCTCTGCTTGCTCCACCATGCCGAGCTTTCCGGGTGTAATCCTCTGACCATAAGGGATCCTGGTGGCAAGACATCCGGAGGAAGGCTTATCCCACACTGAAAGCCCTATCGACCTTGCAAGCGCACGCACCTCTCGCTTGCCAAGGCCCGCCTCAAGCAGGGGTGCACGCACAGAGAGCTCTCGGGCGGCCCGGTTTCCAGGTCTGTAATCGGAAAGGTCATCTCTGTTTAGCCCATGGAGGACAGGGCCTAGGGCCTCATTTTCAGCTATCTCTTTGAGCTGGGTGAGCATGGCTTGTTTGCACCAGTAACAACGATCCGGTGGATTTTCCAAGAAACGCTCAAGGGCCAACTCGCCTGACTCAAAGACTATGTGCCGAACACCAAGCTTTACACAAAACTGCGCTGCGGAATTGAGCTCCCTTTTGGGATGGATAGGAGACGAGGCGGTGGCAGCCACTACTCTCTCTCCCAAGGCCTCTTTTGCCATGGCCAGCAGAAGGCTTGAATCAAGCCCGCCAGAGAAGGCCACCAAGGCCCGGTCCACTCCCCCCAAGAGCCCTAAAAGCCTCTCTTTCTTTTCCTCCAGACCCTTACGGCCCTTGATCTGACTGTTCTTTCCCATCACTCTTTTTATTGGGTTGAAGAAGTTGTTGAGGATCCAGCAAGAAGCTCTTATGGGCCCACTTGGAGACCTCAAAGAGCCTGCCTGCCTTTGGACCTGTGGAAGGGTTTCCAGAATTGTCTTTTGTTTCAAAGGTCAAGTAGTGCTTTGAATCCTCTCTCCCTTTAGGGCCTTTTTGTTCCCCGGATTCCCTGGAGACAAAGACCTTGTAACCCCTTCCATCAAAAAGATGGTACTCCACCCACCGGCCTTTATCAATGCCCACTGATTCAGGCTTGGCCGAAAGGGGAAGCACATCTTCAAGGCGCAGATTTGACAAGGCCCGGGCCAAGCTGTTTACCTTGCCCTTGTCCAGCAGCCGGCCCTTAAGGGGCCCGGCAGGGAGAAAGTCATCCTTCTGGCTTTTTTTTGCAAGGGAATACAAGAGCTTCCTTCCTCCTTCGGAATACGCCCTTATCTCTTTGATGCCGCGCTCCTTTACAGACAGAATTTCCTTATCAAGCCATGCTACAGGATCTGTCTCAATGGTGGGGAAGTGCCTGTCTACCAAATAAACCGGCCCCTTGGTGCCAAGGCGAACATACCGCCCAGAAGGGAAACCCTGATCTCCACCCCCCTGCCACACCTTGCCTAGCAGGAGATTTACCAAGACCTGTCCATCCATATTCTTTAATATCACTTGAGTGGCCCGCCCATCCTCCTTTGCATCCCCTTCACGCGGGGGCTTAAGTTTCAACCTCCCCAAGACCTCTTCTGAAGCAGGGAAACTCCTCCCTATCTTGAGCTCTTTTAGCTCAGAGAATAGCCGCCGGAGCTTGGAAAGATCAGCGGGATATCCTTCTCTTTCATTTACGCCCCAGTGGGTTTCAGTCTTTTCCATGAGAACCCGGCCTTTGGGGCCTGTTATCTGGACAGCGGCCACCTTGTCCCATGCAACCCCTTGGAGAAGCAGCTTTCCAAGGGGCTCTGACGGCCCGCTGCGCCGACCAGCCCTCTGCAAGACCAGGGCACACACTGCGCCAACCACTGCAAGCAATACCGCCAATACTACCAGGGTCTTTGCCCTCATGGCCGCCCCATCCTCCTGTGCCTGTAGATGGCAAAGCCAAGCCCTGCAAGCGACACACAAAGTGGCATAAGAAAAATGTTAATCAATTTGAGCCTGAGGCCCAAGGCATCTATCTCGGCACGGAGATTTTTCCTTACCTGTTTCAACTCCCTCTGGATCTTGAGCTTCTTTTCCTTGAACAAGGCTATCTCTCTTTCTTGTTCAGGGCTTATAATCAGCCTTTGGGAGGCATCCTTTTGCTGTTCAAGCTCTCTCAGCTTTCGGTTTGTCTCCTCCACTTGCCTCACAAGCTCCTGCTCCTTGGCAAGCCATTTCTCTTGGGCCTTGCGCTGAAGCGCCAGGACCTTGGTGAAGGGGCGCTCAAACCTCCCCCTGGTGCGAATCTCAATAAGCTCTCGGCCGCCGGTGAGGACCTCACAGGCGTTGGCAATGAAGTTGAGATTGTCATTGAACAGCCTCGTGATTATGACACCCATTATATTTCGCTTTTGCACATAAAAGGGATCTGCCAACAGATCCGCGTCTGCCACCACCAAAACGCTTGCCTCTGCTTTAGCCTCCTTGAGGTGGTTTGCCTGGGAACCCTTATCTTCCTTTTTCTTTTCTTTTGACGCGGGGGGCCCGGATGGAAACGCACTCTTGAATCTGCCTTGCACCAAGGCTGCCAAATAAAGGGGCTCTTCTGCCTTTTTGAAATCCCTGCGTATGGAGGAGGGCCCGAATTGGGCCCTGAAGGTGTCAAGAAGGGCTGAGTTTTCTCCTGCCCTCACTAGGGGTGTGAACCGATAAGGGCTGTCAGGCAGCTTTTTCACCGCACCGGGGGCGGGGAAGAGCATCCGCTCAAGGCCTGCCACTAATACCGAATCTTTTATAAAAAGCTCTTCGGTTGCATTGATCCATACCGGATTTCTCTCAACTCTTCCATCCCTTCCCCTCAAGGCCGTTGGGTGATCCAAGTCTGCCACCACCTTTGTCTTGTCCATGGAAACCCCCCACTGCCTAAACAGGTTTGGGATCGAGGAGCCAGAAGGGCTTACAAACCTGCCCCCCTGTGTGTCGGTCACACAGAATGGGTCCACAAAGAAGACAGCGTTTTTGCCAGAGAGCACAAACTGGTCGATGGCATACTGGAGCTGTTGATTTAAGTTTTTCGGGTGGATCACCACAAGCAGGTCCAGGTCAGGGTTAAGCTTTTCGGCGCCCACAGGGATTTGGCGAACCTCATAGCTCTTGTTGAGCTCTGTTACAAAGAGCCACGGGCCCCTCATAATCCCCGATGCCGCGCCAAATACATTAAGGGGGGTCAGAATGCCTATCACTTTTCGCCTTGGGGCCTCAATCCTCTTTATGATCCTGGTGATATCGTATTCCAGTAGTTCTTCCCTGCCAGGGTCTAGGAAAGGAATCTTGTCTTGCTGGTCCAGGCAGGTGAAGACCAGCCCGCAATAGATGGCCTCCCCCCTTGCCCGAATCGGCCGGAGCCCATATTTTTGGGCCCACTCTTCCTGGTCAGAGTCAGGTTTTGGATCGTAGACCGAAACCTTCACCTTTCCATTGCTCCAGTGTTCGTATTCCTCAAGAAACTCCCGAACCCTCCTTGCAAAAAGCCTGAGATCCGGTGGAGTGACCTTGCGCGAGGAGCTGAAATAGAACTGGATTTCAACCGGGTGCTTTAGCCCTTTGAGAATCTTTTTGCTGCCCTCTGAGAGGGAAAAAAGCTTCTCCTCAGTGGTATCCAACCTGAATGAAGCAAAAGAGAGGATAATATTTACCATGACCAACAGCAGAAACAGGATACACAGGCCCGCAGCCGAAAGCAGTAACCTTTTTGTCTCCCGTCGGCCCTTCTTTTTTTTCATCTCAAGCTCGCCCTCCCTTAGAGGCTCCTTCTATTGTCCAGGACCACAGCAGTGCTAAAGAGCATGAAAAAGACCACAGAGGCAAAATAGACCAGATCCCTGAGGTCGATTATGCCCCGTTGGAGGTCTTGAAAATGAGTCACAAAACTGAAGCCAGCCACCAGGTCCACCAACCAGGCAGGGGCCCAGGCTGATATGGCCTCTGTAACCGGAGGCCATCCCGCCAAGGTGAAGAACAGGCATATAACCACAGACAAGATGAAGCTTATCACCTGGTTCCTTGTAAGGGAGGAAGTCATGCTGCCCACACTGAGGAGGGCTGCGGCCAACAAGACCCCTCCCAAGTAACCGCAGAAGATAGGCCCCATATCAGGGTCTCCCAGGTATGTCACCGTGATTACAAGCGGAAAGGTCAGGGCAAGGGCAAAACAGATAAAGAGCCATGCGGCAAGGAACTTTCCCAGGATCAATTCCGTGATGCTGACCGGGAGCGTGAGAAGTAGCTCAAGGGTGCCGATGCGCCTCTCCTCTGCCCAAAGCCTCATTGCCACCGCGGGGACCAAGAAGAGAAATATCCATGGAAGCCACTCAAAAAAGGCCCTCAAATCCGCCTGGCCCATCTCATAGAACCGGCTTACAGAAAAGGTAAAAAAGCCCGAAAGCAAAAGGAAGATCACTATAAACACATAGGCCACAGGTGAGCCGAAATACCCTGAAAGCTCCTTCTTGACAATGGCCTTTACATGTTTCAAAGACACCTCTCCGTCCCCCTTTCAATTCCCCCTGTCGGGTGCAGTGATCATCCTAAAAACCTCGTCGAGCCTTCCCTCTTCTCTGAAAAGCGAGACCACAGTCCACCCTTTTTGGCAGCAAAACCGCCATAGCTCCCTTTCAGGGTCCCAGGGCGGGTTGCCGGTACGAATCCGAAGCCTCAAGACCGCCTCATCACCACCTCTGGCTCCAAGGGCCTCCACCTCCCTTATCCAAGAAAAGGTGGACAATTCCTTTTGGAAATCCACCCCTTCCTTTGCCTCCAGGTCCAAGCTTAAGGTATTGTGAAGCCTTGACATTCCTTTTAAATTTTTTGGAGTGTCATCTGCCACGATCCGCCCTTCTGCTATTATGATGGCCCTTGTGCACACCGCCTCCACCTCTTCAAGGATGTGGGTGGAAATGATCATGGCCTTCTCCTTTGCCATCTCAAGGATCATGGTGCGCACCTCGTGCTTTTGGTTGGGATCGAGACCATCTGTGGGTTCATCCATTATCAGGTATGGGGGGTCATGCAGGATTGCTTGGGCAAAACAGACCCTTTGTTTGAAGCCCTTTGAAAGGGTGTCAATACTCTGTTGGCGCACCTCACTGAGAAAGCACCTCTCAATGATCTCCTCAACCCTGTGGTGCTTGTCCTTGCCAGAAAATCCCCTGATCTCGGCACAAAAGTTCAAGAACCCAAGCACGGTCATGTCAGGATAGACAGGGGCATTTTCAGGCAGGTAGCCAATGCTTTGCCGGGCCTCCAGCCCCCGGCTCACTATATCCTTTCCACCAATCAGGGCGGTGCCTTCACTGGGGGTCAGGTAGCCGGTAATCATCCTCATGGTGGTGGACTTGCCAGCCCCGTTTGGGCCCAAGAAGCCCAGGATCTCTCCCTTGTCCACCACAAAGGATATGTCATTGACCGCAGTCACAGGACCGAAGTATTTTGTGAGCCCCTTTACCTCTATCATTTCCGCGCCCTCAAGAGATCACAACTTATTTTTCCAAAGGCTCGTTTTATAAAGTGCCGAAACTTTGCCTTGCAAGTAAAAATCGTCCAAAGCGGCCAAAAAGCATAAGCAAATTTTCCCAATAAAGTCAAGAGGCTCTCCCAATTAGAAAGAGAGCGGAAATGACCACTTTGTAGCATTCAATAACATCAACTGACCAATCTTCTTATGGCCCTCCTATAGGGGGGCTTTATCAGGCCCGCCTCCGTGATAATGGCAGAGACATATCTTGCCGGGGTAATGTCAAAGGCAGGGTTGAGGGCAGGGATCCGGCTTGGGGCCAATCTCTTTCCCCCCACAGTTAGGATCTCGCGCGCGGGTCTCTCCTCTATGGGGATCAGGTCTCCAGACTTGGTCAATGGATCTATGGTTGAGAGGGGAGCGGCCACATAAAAGGGGATCTTGTGGGTCTTGGCAAGGACGGCCACCTGGTAGGTGCCGATCTTATTTGCCACATCACCGTTTGCGGCAATCCTGTCTGCACCCGTTATCACCAGATCTATCTTGCCCTGGCTCATCAAAAGCCCTGCCGCATTGTCTGCAATCACCGCCACAGGGATCCCGTCTTCCATAAGCTCAAAGGCGGTAAGCCGCAAGCCCTGGAGCCAAGGCCTGGTCTCATCCGCTATTACCTTGATGTCTTTTCCTGCCCCGTGGGCGGCCCTGATCACCCCGAGGGCCGTGCCATAGCCGCCAGTTGCAAGGGCGCCGGCATTGCAGTGAGTGAGGATGGTGGCCTTTTTGGGAATGAGAGGGAGGCCTGCCTTGCCAATTGCCTTGTTAATCTCAATATCTTCTTCAAGGATTTTTTGCGATTCTGCCTTTAATGCCTCTACAATGGAATCCACACTTGAGCCCTTCATTGACTCCACAAGCCTCTCCATCCTCTGGACAGCCCACCTGAGGTTGACTGCAGTGGGGCGCGCCCGTTCCATCTCCCTTGCAATCCTATAGAAACGCTCCCCGAATTTATCCGTGGACTTGACCCTGATTGATCTGG
>JAMOVZ010000358.1 GCA_027061865.1 Desulfobacterales bacterium | reverse complement strand
AAAAAGAGCCTATAGCTACTCTCCCAGACAGCCTTGGCCTTTTGGGCTATACCTCCCACGCCGCCCACCACTGGTATTGAATCTTTTTTTTTGAGCTTGCCGGTTGCAACCAAGGAATCAAAAAGTTTCAGATCACAAATGGTTGCCCTGAAGCCCAGATACAATGGCAGAAAAAGGGAGGGACCAATTATCTTGTCAGAATTCTTTCCTGTATCCAGGAGCGGATACAGATAGACACTAGCAGATCGGGATGAGTGCCTTATTGCAAGCTCAAAGGCGGCCTGAACGGCCTGGGTTGCGCTATCGTCAAGGTGTGCATTTAACCAGTCGGGCTTAAAGAGGCCTGATGTCAACGCTGGCCTCTTTACAATAATGAAATTTATTATTAGGCCCCTACCTCCCTGGTACACAGCAACCGGCATATTCATGGCCCCAGAGGCACAATCCAACCATCCAGAGTCAAAACCAGGCAGTAATTCGTCCGGCTTTAGTTTCTTTCTGATCCAGGCAGAGATATTTTTATCGAGGGAATTTTGAAGAAGCAGGCTTGAAAAAAGAGAAAGGTTTAAAAGAGGGCACAGATCTTTTGGTAGATTTTTGGCTATTTCCTCATAGGCCTTGTCAAGTTCTTCCTCCTCTGAAGGCCATTCAACAAGAGAAGGGACAAGGAGATTTCTTTTAAGAATCTTAAAGTTCTCGGAGTTGCTTAATACTGTCAGATAGTCCCAGCTTCGCATTTTCTTCCGGATTAAGGCTAAGCCTGTTTGGATGGCTTTGCCTCTGCCGGCTTATTATCAAATATTACCAGCTTAAACTGGCCGTCTTCCTTCTTTGGAAGCCAGAATTTTGCAATTATGTATTCTGGCCTTTTTTTATCCCTTTTCAGACGCCCTCTGGGCCAGGTAACCTCACCGTCATGCCTCATCCATAACCCTTTAAAGGTATACCTGTAAGGGTCATCCCGGCATATATCCGGCAGCAATGCCGTTACGGTAAGGAAGCGGCTTTCGTCGTCAAAAAACATATCCATTATAGTTACAGGTATCACATCAAGCTTCTGAAGCCTGCCACTTTCCACAGCAGCAAGAAATGCCCAAATGGTTCTTGTGCCCCTTTCTTCCTCCTCCCTTGCGGCCTGTGGCAGCATTTCAGGTGCTGGCTCACTGATAGCTAGCAGATCACCGATATCGGCAGAATCCCAATTAATGTACTGAAGGGTTTTTTCAGAAGGCAGTTCTACTGGGAAGTCTTTCAGCTGTTTTAGGTATTCTTCAACTTGAGCAGGTACATCAACAGCACTAGAAGCCGCGTCTTCCATTTCGGATTTGGCAGCTGCATTCGCAGAGCGGATATCCAATACTAAATCTAGACATGATGTACATTTTATCACATGGGTCTCTATTTCTTTTCGTGTGGGGCCAGAAAGCTCCCCAAGAGCGTAGGAGATAACAAGCTCCTCATCAGGGCAACTTTCGGTTGAGGAATGTTGTAGAAGTCTGCCAAGTGTTATTACATCATCCTCTGTCAATTCATGAAGCAAAGCTGGAAAATTTTCAGGAGATTGTGTAAACCACCAGTAATCCGGGCCACCCCCTCTCTTGGAGACGGCCTGCAGGATATTGGCCACATGAGAAAACAGGCCAAAGTGCTTCCTAAACATTTCTTCTGTTTTGTCCAGAGAGCGGGTCCAAGCCTGAAATTCTTTGGTTTTGGCTATGGGATCAGGGCAGTTGTGCCTGAGATGATATAGGTCTGTAAAAGCAAGAATAAAGTCATGGGCAGCGTCTTCAAACTCGGGGCTGTTCCAGCTAAGATCATTTAGAAGCATGGCA
>JAMOVZ010000357.1 GCA_027061865.1 Desulfobacterales bacterium | reverse complement strand
ATTAAGGCGGGAATGGTTATAGGTTACGGAAAGGACCTTGCTACGTATGGCTTGACAAATTAGGGATTGTTTGCTTTTTTCGAGCCTAGATTTGAGCCTTTGACTCAAAGGGCCCTGATGGATTTTGGGAGCTATGCCATACAATACCGTGACATGTTAGGTGGTAAATGCCAGGGAACAATAAACGAACGGCAAAAAAGAAAATACAAAGAGAGGCGAGGTCCAACAAAGGCATATTGGTTAGGTTTCTGGTGGTGTACCTCTCTTTGATGACCTCCTTTTTTTTCTTGGTAGCCTTCAATCCGGTCAGGAAAATCATTGATTTGAATGGTCTCTATTCCCGCTTGGTGGTGTTCTTGGCGGTCCTGGTGCTGCGGATTTTTGGTGTGTTTACACATTCTGAGGGATCAATAATCTACCTAAAAGGGATGTCCATGAATGTATTGTTTGGTTGCAATGGGCTGGAGGCGTTCCTTATATACGCAGCAGCCGTGCTCTCTTTCCCCGCTCCTAGACGGAGGAAGTTGTGGGGGCTACTGGTAGGATTTCTCATTCTTCAGCCCCTAAACATCATTCGGATTGTGCTGCTGGGGTTCGTTGGGCTCTATTTAAAGGACTATTTTTACTATTTTCATTTCTATGTGGCCCAGGGAATCATGGTTGCAGTGGCCCTTGTCCTTTTTCTTGGATGGCTTTCCCATGTCACTAACAAGGTCTAAGCGCATAGCCGCATCTATTCTCCTTTTCATTCTCTCATATCCGGTTTTTCTCGTTATCTGGATACAGGTTAAGCCTTTTTACGGAGCATTGCTTGTCAGGGCTACTAGTGAGATAACAGCACTGGTAAAAAATGCACAAATAAAGGAGATTAAGAATGAAAAGGAAAAGACCACGGTCTCTTTTGTCCTGAAGGCCTATACGTTGAAGGGGTGGAAGCGGTTAGAAGTAAATGTTTCGTTTTTTGTTTCCACTTATACCTTCAATGTGCCTTTGACATTGGCCTTGATACTGGGTCTTTTTCCAATGGTATCTTTTGAGAAAAAAAAGATTTTGGAGGCAGGGGCCATTTTGATCCTGGTACATATGGTGTTTGTCTTCTCCATGGAAGGGAGGCAGATTTATTATGCCTCGGTTAAAAGCGGAATCCAACCCCGCTCAGAATTTGCCCATTTTTTTTGGGATTTTCTTTGGAGTTTTAGTGTATATATGCTCATTCGTTTCGAGCCCTTCCTTATTGCTATTTATCTCTACCTGCGGAGCCCGCGCAGTGGTTTTAAGCTCCTAAGCCGATAACATAATCAGGCCAACTTTGTGGGCCCAGGCCTATCTTACTGGGTTTGATATCAAGGAGCCATTTTAGCTGCTGATCTTGAGGACTTTCGCACCTCTGATCTTTCGCTCCTTAAGCTCTAGCAGCGCCTTGTTGGCCTCTTCGAGTCGGTATTCCTGGTATTCTGGCTTTATGGGAATCTCGGCTGCCAGTTGGAGGAATTCGCTTATGTCACGGTTTGCCACATTGGCAACGCTCTTGATCTCCTTTTCCATCCAAAGATGTGAAGGATAATCAAGCCGAAGCAAATAATCCTTGTCAACATCCTCTTTACGTATGGCATTGATCACGAGCCTTCCGCCTGGACGCAAGTTCTTTAGGGCCTCCACCACCGGTTTCCACACGGGTGTTGTATCTATGATGCTGTGGAGTTTCTCTGGGCTTTCCTCTTCTGTATCCCCTGCCCACACAGCCCCAAGTTCGCGGGCAAATTCCTGCTCCTGTTTACTGCGGGCAAACACATAGACCCTAACATTGGGATAGCGATGGCGCACCATCTTCATCACC
>JAMOVZ010000356.1 GCA_027061865.1 Desulfobacterales bacterium | reverse complement strand
AACCACTAACCGAATCTATACCCATGTCCGCAGAATTACCGGATACTGATTGCCCCGCTCGAAAAATCCAAGACGTGGCAGGCGTGGTGCTGGCCGGTGGAAAATCAAGGCGCTACGGCTCGAATAAGGCCTTTGCCCGCCTGGGCGGTATTCCGCTGATAGAACGAATCCTCAAAGTAATTGGCTCCACATTTCTTCATATTTACATAATCACCAATAGCCGCGAGGAATATGCTTACCTGGGTTTCCCCATGTACGAAGACCTTATCAAGGGCCTTGGCCCAGTAGGAGGAATTTACACGGCCCTTAAGATGATGGGGCAAAGGGGGGGCTTTTTTGTGGGATGCGACGTTCCATTGCTGAACCAAGGGCTTATCAGGTACATAGTGGAAAGATCCTCCGGCTACGATGTGGTGATGCCCAAGGTGGGCGACTATGTGGAGCCTCTTCACGCCTATTACGGCAAGGGGTGCATCGCACAGATAGAGAGGATCATAGAGGAGGGTGAGTACAAGGTGTCCAGTTTTTTAAACCAGGTCAGGGTCCTTTACATAACGGAAGAGGAGATCAGGCGGTTTGATCCAAGGCTTTTATGCTTTAATAATGTGAATACGCCCGAAGATCTACGGAGGCTAGAAAAATTATGACAGAATTGGTCATAGCAGTGAGCTGTGCCATCCTCATCTCATCTGCCTGCTCATTAATGGAGGCGGTGCTCTACTCGGTTCCAACCCGCTATGTGGAGTCACTCACTGAAAAAGGAAGAAGGGGGGCAGCAATCTTTAAATCTTTGAGAGAGACTATTGAGCGTCCCATAGCAGCGATATTATCTCTCAATACCATTGCCAATACTGCCGGAGCTGCATTTGCAGGTTCGGCTGCCAGTTCGGTCTTCGGCCATGACTGCCTCCCCTATTTTTCCCTCTTTTTTACATTGGCCATTTTGTTGTTCTCCGAGATTATTCCCAAGACAGCAGGAGTGGTTTACGGGAGGCAGCTTTTAGGGGTCGTGGCCTATACCCTCAGGGGATTGGTGTGGCTAATGGCCCCTGCCATCTGGCTTACTAATATCATCACAAGGGCGATTTCCAGGGGCAAAGGCAAAGAGGTGGTCACCCCTGACGAGCTGAGGATTATGGCTAGCCTGAGCCTTCGTTCAGGCCAGATCAAACCATACCAAGAACGGGCCATAGAAAGCATACTGCAGCTTCAACACAAGACCGTGAAGGATGTCATGACCCCTCGGACCGTGATGGTTACCCTCAGCGAGCATCTTACCATTAAAGAGGCAGCAAAGGTCCAGGCAATAAAAGAGCACAGCAGGATACCCATATATGACAAAGATGAAGAAGATGTGGTGGGGTTCGTGCTGACCCGTGAAATTTTTATGCATCTGGCTGAGGGTAAGGGAGACATGAGGCTCACAGAGCTCATGCGTCCCATACACTTTGTAGTGGAATCCGCCTCGCTGGATTCGGTGCTCATGGAATTCTTGGAAAGGCGCCAGCACATTTTCATCGTGCTGGACGAATACGGGGGGATTTCGGGCCTGGTTACGCTTGAAGACATCCTGGAAGAGATCATAGGAAGAGAGATAGTAGATGAATTTGACAAGGTGGAAGACAAGAGGGAACTGGCACGGAAAAGGAGAAAGCGAGTTGTGCCAAGGTATTGAGAGCCCTAGCCTCTGCTATCCGGATTCGTTCAAGAGCTGTTTTGCATGCTGTCCCCCCATCAGGCCCACCGGTTACGAGCACATTCAATACCGGAGTTCTGTCCAGAGGATGCTTAGGGAAAATACCGAGCTGTTTGACAGGAACTCTGAGGCGATTGCGCCCATAACAGGATACAGCTGTTGGGCCCTGGGTTATCTGGAGCCATCCTACAGCCTCATAGGGTGTCTCCTTCATCCGGCCCGGAACGGGGGAAGGGACATGAGATTCCGGGTGGACTATGGACATAAGTGCGCTAGAGAACAATGCCTCGAGGCCCAGGCCTTTGAGCAACTGAGTGAAAAGGCCAAAGAATTCTGGCTGGCTCTTACGCGCGGACTTGATTCCTTCCAGTATTCGAGCAGGAGGCACAATCCCCTATTCAGGCTATTGGGCTGGGCAAGGCCGCTGTTGGAAAGCATATGGGCGAGGGAGAGGGGGCGAACACCCAAACTCGCGGAGCTCCAATCGCGTTATCCTTTCTTGAGTGTGCGGCTCGCACCAAGGGCATGCAGCTATTTGGTGTTGCTGGCCGTGGAGATGCGGGGCGGGGGCACTATATCTAAGAAGGGGCTGGTAGAGCTGATTTACAAAGTGGCAGAAGAGTTGCGTCAAAATTTTTCTCCCCTTGCAAATGCAATTGCCCGCAACAGCCCCTACACTCACCAGCTGGGTCTAGACCAATACCTGCTGGATTTTCTCCGTCTGGGCCTGGGTCTTAAAAAGGTGGAACTCGGCGTGGCCAGGGAGATTGAAAACCGCGCAAGAGAGCTTGTGGATATTTTTGGAAGATCAGCCCTCTGAACCGCCAAGGCCGGCTCTTACTGCTTCTGCTATCTCTTCTGCATACTGCCTGACCAGGGACTCGTCCTCCCCTTCTACCATTACCCTGCACAGGGCTTCCGTACCAGAGTAACGGACAAGGACCCGGCCATTGTCTCCCAATTTTTCCTCCACTTTATGGATTATTCTTTGAAGCCCGGGGACTGAAGATATTTCAGGCTTTTTGGCTACCATCACGTTTAGGAGCACCTGTGGGAAGGGTCTCATCAATGAAGATAGCTCTGAGAGGGGTTTGCCAAAATAAATGAGGGCTTGGAGCAGCATAAGCGCTGATAGCACGCCGTCGCCAGTGGTATGATGCTGCCGAAATATTATGTGTCCTGAGTCCTCCCCGCCCAGAAGGGCCCCCCTCTTCTTCATCTCCATATAGACATTCCGGTCGCCCACAGCTGCTGCCGCATGGGAAATGCCCATAGCCTCCAAGGCCTTTTTGAGCCCCAGGTTGCTCATCACGGTGCTCACCACGAGAGGGGGAACAAGCCTTCCTTGCTCTTTTAGCATCTTCGAAAATATGGCAAGGAGCTGGTCTCCAGAGACCTTGCGGCCCTTTTCATCTACTGCAGTGAGCCTGTCGGCATCCCCATCAAATGACAGGCCCACAACTGCCCCCTCTTTAACCACAGCCTCTGCAAGGGCTTCAGTATGCTCGGATCCGCAGCCCTCGTTTATGTTATGTCCATTGGGTTCAGCAAAAAGGACGGTAAGCTGGATGCCAAGACGCTCAAAGAGCAGTGGGGCAACCCTGTAAGCCGCCCCATTTGCGCAGTCGGTCACCACTTTCATACCGCTAAGGGCCTTGTCCTTGGCGACTGTGCCCATAAGGTACGAAACGTATTGCTCTGTTGCCTCTTGTTCGTGCTCAATGGTTCCAGGTTCCATGGCTTCGGAGAAACTGAGTATGTTAGGGCCATGGATCAGGTCTTCCAGCTCCCTTTCTGCTTCCTGGTCAATCTTTTCCCCTGCCCGGGAGAATATCTTGAATCCATTGTGATTCCAGGGGTTGTGCGAGGCAGAGACCATCACTCCCGCCACTGCCCCCTTCCTTGCCGTAAAATGGGCCACCGTGGCCGTTGGGATGACTCCCAAGGCCAGGACATTGATACCCGATGATAACAGGCCCGAGGCCAGGGAGGCTTGAAGCATAGGGCCGGATTGCCTGGTATCTCTTCCTATGCAGACAGTTCCACCCCCCTGTCCTCCGTATCTTTTCCCTATTGCCCTGCCCAGCTTGAGGCCCAGGAGGGGCGTCATAGGCTCTTTGTTGGCAACCCCCCTGATACCGTCTGTACCAAACAGCCGTCTCATCCCCTTTTCCTCCCATATTCAGGTAAGCACCTCCACACTTGCTCAACAACCCCATCAACTATCCCCTGAAGCCACTCAGTTCCAAGGGATGCCTCTTCTTGGTTCAATCCCTTTATAACACTTATGTAATCCTTTCCCTTCTCCCCAATTTTTTGTTCAATTATCTCCATGAACCGGACTCTTCTGCCTTGGTCTCCTTGGCCTTCCTTAGAGAGCTCAAACACCTCTTTGACTCTTTCCCAGTTCTCATAAAAGTGGAGCTTTCTGACTATCGTAGTGTCCTCACCCTTGGGAATTCCTTTGACGCGGCGGTAGATCTCGATTGAGCGGGGGATGCGCTCTGCAACCTCCCCAAGCCTCTTGACCCTCTCAGATATGGCTGAATCTATTACTTGCAAGGCGCCCTCGAAAAACTTGCGCTCCAGGTTGCCGTCTCTGAAAAAAAGGCCCCTTACGTCTCTGTACCATCTCCTCAAGGCTATGAGATTTGCGATGTAAAGGGAGTTCATTTCAATAATTCGGCCTATATTGGTGTAAAGGCCTTGGTGGAATGGGACAGTGCGGCTCAATGTGCCGGTCCCCAAGAGCATCTTGTCCTCTTCCGCAAGATCTTTTCTAACGATGGTGCCTGCTGCCACCACCACGCCGTATGCGATCCTCACCGGCCCCACAATGCCCCCCTGGCCTCCTAAGAATACGGGCGGCTCCTTGAGCATAACGCCACGGGGCACATCACCTATGAGAGAGGCTGTGGCCTTGTCTTGGTTTGGCGTATAGTTGAAATGTATGTAACTGCTTCCCACTTCACTGTGGTTTTTCTCATCGGTTCCTCCCGCCATAAGACAGTCACAGAAGTTGATGAGGCTTCCCAGTGTCACGTAAGGGAACAGTATGGTTTGCTTCAATGCAACGGTATGGGCCCCCCTTGCCCCTTCTTCAATGAGGCAGCCTGCCCTCACTTGCCCTCCTGGTCCAATGCTTGACTGATCCAGGAAGCAGGAGCCCTCAAAGGTCCCTGATTTGAGCTTTACATCCTTGCCAATAAAGCAGTTCCGGATCGTTACCGGGCCTTCTGCCCCCAGCTCGGCCCCGGCCAGGATCACGGTATCCGCCCCATAGATTCGGCACCCAGGGTAAATGGTAAGCCCCCGGCCCTCTATGCGGTCTGGATCCACTTCAGGGCCGATTTCAATAGTTTGGGCGCAATGAATTTTTGCGCCCTTTTCCTTCAACACCGCCAATATCCCTTTGTTTTTCATCTATATCGGCCTCCCTACCCCAGTTGAATATCCCTGTGAAGGAGGGTGACTGAATTGCCGCTTTCCTTGAGATACTCAAATAGGATTTCTGCTATTACAACGGAGCGATGCCTCCCCCCTGTGCAGCCAACGCACACTGTTAAGCCGCCATCCCTTGATGCGGAGTAGGCGGGCAGGACCTTATCCAAAAACGATTTACAAGAAGCAAGAAAGAGCCTCGCCAAGGATGAGTCCCTCACAAATTCCTTTATACGGGGATCAGTGCCGTCAAGCTCTTTTAGCTCTGGGACAAAGTAAGGGTTGGGGAGGAAACGTACATCAAAGAGAAAGTTGGCCTCTCTGGGTGTGCCGTATTTGAAGCCAAAGGAGACAATCTTTATTGAGGCGTCCGGCGGGGTGGAAAGCCCCTGTTGTGCTGTTTCTCCCAAGACCATGCTATCTCCCCTTAAGTGTTGAGCTGGCTTGCCTGGCCTTATATCCATATGGGAGAGGAACTGGCAAGGCCCATTCAAATATTTCCAGGCTCTTGGCAATGTTAAACTATCCATGAACCCAAAAAGGAGGCCCCTCATGAAAGGGGGCTGCCTCCAATCAAGCAGGCTCCAAAATCCCCTCCGCTGTCAAGGGCCCAGACCTGCTGACCTAAAGACCTCTACCATATTGGAGCATATTAGTGAAGCCGTGATCCTGATTGAGCGCCGCGGGCACGTCTGCTTTATTAACCATGCAGCAGGGAAGATCACGGGCCACACAAAAGAAAGGGCCCTGGGGCAGTATTGTTTGGATGTAGTTCGGGCCAGGCATCTGCGCGCTAAAGTGTCCACTGGATGGCCATGAAAAGGATGAGGCCACCAAAAACCACCAGCCCAGAGACAATGAGTTTGGCCTGAGCCGGGGGTGGAAGCGTTCTCCCCGCTAACTGAGATCTGTCGGGCCCTTCTAACCAATGGCGCGGATGGCCTCTGAGGCCAACTCCTTGACTGTCGTTTGCTGGAGTTTGAGATCCCGGTATATCTCGATGGAGGTGCCATCATCGAGTAAGAGTGAGAGGGAAGGGAGGGCCTCTTTTGCGCCAATAAGCCCCAAGGCCCAGGCACTTAGTCCGCGGGCAACAGGATCTTGGGCCTGCAGAAAGGGCAGCAAGTGAGGGATGGAAGGGCTTGCCAAGTCCGGGCTCGTCTCGCTGAGGCGGCCTATCGCCCAAACTGCTCCCCTCTGTAAAGGCTCGTGCTCTAGGAAATTACCATCTTTCATTATGTAAGATATAAGGACCTGGGAATATTCTTGGCCAAGCTCTCTGTTACGGGCAAGTGAATCTCCCATTGCCTCTGGGCATCCCCAGCCAATTCCACCCGACTCGTCATTTAACTGCCACATGAGGCGGCGAATTATTACCCTGGCTGAGTCCATGTCCTTCCGCGCCAAGTTGTCTACAGTGATGCCGAAGGCTGTTACAGTGTGCCATTTGACCAGCGGATCGGTGCTAAGGAGCAAGGCAAAGAGCGGATTAATGATCTCCTTGGGCTCCAAGGCCGTTATTTCCGGCAGGACACGTTGGATGTTCTCTTGGGCTAGCAGCCTCAACAGCCTTTTTTTGAGGTCCCGGGAGCTCATGAAATCTAATCGTGGCCCTTGCAATTACGCCTGTATTTGTCTAAAAGCCGGGCTGTTTTTTCCACCAGTATTCGGGCCTCGACGCTTTGGGCCAAGGCATACGCCTTTTCAAGGAATTTTATTCCTGTCGGTTTCCCTTTGTCGAGTTGAATAAGCCCTTTTACCATGAGTGCCCTTATCTCATGTTTCTTGGCCCTGGTCTTTCTAGAATGTCTTAGGGCCTTGTTGGCAAAGGTGAGTGCTTGGTCGAGATCCCCCATTTTGCGGTAAAGCTCGGCCAAGGCGATGAAAAGCCTGGTCCTGTACCGCCACCTGGTGTAATAAAGCCCAGGCTTTCTCACATGCTCCAGGGTTTTATGAAGTTCTTGTTCGGCTTCGGAGAGCTTGCCTGTCTCCATGTAATTTTCTGCCAGGTTGATCCTGGAATTATGGATGCTTTCAGGATCACCAACAGCCAAGGCTGTTTCCAAGGCCTCTTTGTTGAGCTTGAGCGCTTCTTGG
>JAMOVZ010000355.1 GCA_027061865.1 Desulfobacterales bacterium | reverse complement strand
CCCTTGTCGGGTTCTTTAACAAACTCACCATTCTCATCCAGGATGGCATTGCCGTATTCATTTACCTTTACGCCCCAGGTGATCATCTGAAGTGCTGTAGCAACATTAGCCTTGGTGGTAGCAGTTTCCCGGGCAATCCGCCTAAGCCTCTCTGAATTGTTTCCTGAAGTGCCGTGCTGGGCGCCAGATACCTTGTAAGGTGAAAGTGCCTCGTGTATCTCCTTGGTGAGCTCTACCTGAATCCCGGCATCACTTGCCTCTATTCCGTGCGTGGTGCCGTTATTGAGGGCGATCCAGTCGGGAAAAATGTCATGGGCGTTAAGGCCCCGGATCAGGAACAGGGCCTCTTCTTTAGTGGACAGCCCTTCTTTGCCTTTTATCTCTCCCACCTCTGTTTCGTATCCAGCCCACTTGGGGACCAAAGGATTAAGCTCAATGCTGGCCAGCAAATTCTCGTCATCTGGCAGATGGGAGGCGTCAATGGCAATAGAGGTGATACCTGCATCGAACATAGAGGGTATCTCCACTTTGGCCGTTTCAATGTCTTTAGGGCCTTTGATGCCATAGTGATCAGCATGGATTGCCACTGGCACCGTGATGCCCATTTCGTTGCAAAGTTGGTCCACCAGACGAGCCAGGTTCCAAAAATTCACTGCACAGTATGCGTTTGTACCCCCTTCTGATTTGGCTATCTCCACAATAATGGCCGCATTGGCACGTTGGGCAGCCCTTAAGGTTCCCTTTATCACAAAAAAGTTCCGGCCATTTGCGGCAATGGTCATGGCCTTTCCCTTTCTAATCAGGGCCCTGTCTATGACCTTACCGCTTACAATAAGGGCCTTCGAATTTGGAAAGAGTTTTTGGATGTTTGGCGGTCTGCCGACGCTCAAGGCCTTTTCAAAATCAGAAGCCATTTGCACATCACCTCCTTTCGGACTTATTTTCCTTTGTAGGTAAACAACTTGCCCTTGTCAATCTAATTGTTTAATTTGTGGAGATGTGCCAATTTCACAGGGCTGGTGAATCTTGCAAGTTTCAGCCAAATGGTTTTAAGGAGTTACACTGTACAGGAATTAGTAAAGTCTTCCTCCCTGCTAAAAGACAGCCCCATCGGAACGTGGGAAAACTGCAAACCAGGTAATGCTTAAGTGCGGACCAACATGGGTAACAACAAAAAAAAGAAGGGGAAAAACATGGGGTTCACCTTGATAATCATGCTGGCCTTGGTCATTACACTGGGCTTTTTGGCATATCGGAAGGATCCATCGCTTGTAATTGCTGGGCTAAAAGATGGAGGCCGGCTGTTATGGGACATATTTCCCCTGCTCTTGATCGCCTTTGCAGCAGCAGGCCTCATGGGTAAGGTGCTCCCAAGGGAATTGCTGAAGGATTGGCTTGGACAGGAATCAGGCATACGGGGGCTGCTATTGGGCACCATGGCAGGGGCCATCACCCCCGGAGGGCCATTCATCCAGTTTCCCATTGTGGCGGCATTGCTAAAAAGCGGGGCTGGCATTGCTCCAATGATGGCCTATATCACCTCTTGGTCACTCTTGGGCCTTAACCGCTTGATCGCCTTTGAGATCCCTATGCTTGGGTGGAAAATAGCCGGGGCTAGGATGATCGCAAGCCTTGTGTTTCCCGTAGTGATAGGCCTCCTGACTGAGTTTATTTTGGATCACATATAAATTTGATATTTTCACACAACATATTGTATTTTTTGTTGACCTCAGACGCTACTGGTTGTATATTGGGTCAAAATTTCCTTTCTGAGATCATTCGTCCCCATGGTACAGCTAAATCGCAGGAAATTCTTAAAGACCACCTTTGCTTCTCTCCTGGGAATAACAATTCTTCCCACCTTTTCCTCTGAAACCTTATCATGCACCAGGTTAATTTTACCAATTCCTAAAAAGTCCCATAAAAAGCCAAAGGTGGCTGTAATAATAGATGATATCGGCAACGATCCTGCCCCTGCCTTTGAACTTTTGGCGCTCTGTGTGCCCATAACCTTTTCCGTGCTTCCCCGGAGGCCTTTCTCCCAAGATCTCGCCATGGAAATCAGGCAGAAGGGCCATGAAATCATGCTGCACCAACCCATGGAGCCCATTAGAAGGGACATAAGCCCTGGACCAGGAGCCATTTTTGTCAGCTCAAGTGTGAATGAAATCGTTCAGACCATTGAGGAGAACCTCGGTCAAATTCCTTGGGCAACAGGGGTAAACAACCACATGGGCAGCCGGTTCACATCCCGTCGATCCAAGGTAAGGCCGGCACTGGAGGTTATAAAGAGCCACGGCCTCTTTTTTGTTGATAGTGTTACTAGCTCCAAGACCGTAGCTTACAGGACCGCCAAGGCCCTCAGGATGCACTCCACACACCGGGACCTTTTCTTGGACCATGTGCCATGTGTGGACAGCATAAAGAGACAATTAAAAAGGCTTGAGCAGCGAGCCCTGATAAAGGGCCATGCTATCGCCATAGGCCATCCCTTTCCTGAGACTGTCAGTGCCCTAAAGGAGCATTTGGGCTCTTATGATCCAGCGGACTCTCCCCTTGAGTATGTTTATGTGTCCTCATTGGTGTAGGTGAAGGATTGAGCAGTAATTATCGAGAAATCATATCTCAAAATCTTGAAAGGGCTTTTGCCTCCCCTTCTCCACGCTTGGCCTCCATGCTCGGAGGAGAGGAAAAGGAAGGGGCTATTATTTTCAGGGCATTCGGAAAAGAGTGCCGCCTCTCCAGGGATGGAATTACCCTGGCCGAGAGCCCCGAGTGGGGTCCCAAGGGAGTGGTTATCTCTCTCTATGCCCTTGGCGCCAGTGATGAAGAGCTGGTTTTAGAGCCGCTCAAGGCGTTCAGGGAATTTCCAGGGAGCATGCCATACCAAGGCGCCTTTAACGCCAATTCTGAGAGGATCTTGATCACCCATGTACCATCAATTAAAGGCCTGGCCTCCACCCTCATGGCCAGGTTCCCCGGCCATGAGGCCCCATCTGGCACTGGTGGCGACTTTTCTTTTGTCCTCTATCCTCTACCTAAAATCGCCCTTGCTTACATTTTCTACATGCCTGATGAAGAGTTCCCGGCCTCTGTAACTTGTCTTTTCTCTGCCAATGCATTATCTTTTATGCCCTTGGATGGGCTTGCAGATGTGGCTGAATACACATCCAAGGCAATTATTGAGATCATCTCCAATACCGAGTAATTTAACATCATTGGACAGAAGGAGCGCACTCTGGACTGCTTTGAGGGCCATGGAAGGCAATTTGATTGATACCATACGGCTCGAAAATGGCTTAGAGGTTGAGCTGTGGGATTTAAGCCGGAGACTAGCAGGCGATAGATGGCTCGTGGCTTTGGAGGTGCGGGCCTATGTCCCCTTGGAGGAAACTGTTCTAAACCCCGATTCAAAGTTACCTTACGGAGCGAATGCCGCCAAGGTCCTGAAAGAAAGGTTCGGCGAAAAAATTCCTTATGTGCATAGACAAGAGAGGCATTTTATTGATCAAAGTGAAGTGGATAGACTCTTAGAAGAGTTTATGGGCCTTATTAGAAAAAATCTATTGCCGTACCTCTCACATCCCGAGTTCTCAAAACGCCTAATTATCTCAAAGGCAAGAGAGCTATACCAGAAGGATCCTCGCCTGTTTATGGACCCTTAGGGCTTCTCAGGGGGAGCCTTCCATGAAGATAGTTTCTGCCTATCAGCCTTATTTCGCCCCTTATAGCGGATTCTTTGAAAAGGCGCTCCGCTCCCATGTCTTTGTTCTGCTCGATACTGTCCAATTCCCGAGGGGGGCCACTTGGCTTACAAGGAATCGGTTTAAGAATGACCAGGGCACGTTGTGGCTCACCATCCCGGTTTGGAAAAAAGGCCTTGGGCTTCAAAGGATAAGGGATGTAAAGATCTGCCATGAAGGGAGATGGGCAACAAAGCACCTGACTAGCATTGCAACCGCCTATAAAAATGCTCCCTACTTTCCAGACCATGAAGAGTTTGTGACCAAGGTTTTCAGCAAAAATTACACCTTTCTGCTAGACATGAACCTTGAAATAATCGGCTACGTCCTCAACTCTCTGGAGGCCAATGTGGAACTGGTTCTCTTGTCAGAATTGGGAATTGATTCAAGAGAGCCTGATCTTTCAGCAGACATCGCCAAAGAATTAGGGGCAACACATTTCCTTGCCCAAGGATCTGCAAGGAAATATCTTTTCTTTGAAAGGTTTGATGAACAGGGTATCGACTTGATCTTCTTTAATCCCAAGCCGATTGTCTATCCACAGCTGTGGGGCGGGTTTATGCCCAATCTCTCCATTCTGGACATGCTCTTCAACTGCGGCCCCCGTTCTTCTCAAATAATAAGGAGGGGGCCACTTGAGATTAAGAAGCAGGCGACATGAGGGCCTTTAATTCCTCGCCCTCTATCTTTTCTTTTTCAAGGAGGAGTTGGGCCCCACGGTCCAGCACATTCCTTTTTTCCTGGAGGATCCCCTTGGCCTTTTCATATTGGGCGCTTATGATTTCTCTTACCTCCTGGTCTATGAGCTGGGCCGTGGCCTCACTGTAATCTCCCCTTAGGTCCATAGCAGGGATATTCAGAAATTGGCTGTGTTTTTCCCTTGCAAAATAGACCTGGCCCACCTTTTCACTCATGCCGTACTCCCTTACCATACTGCGGGCAATATCCGTGGCCCTTGCAAGGTCATTGTGGGCGCCTGTGGATACGTCACCAAAGACCAGCTCTTCTGCAGCCCTTCCACCCAAGAGCGAGGCGATACGGTTCAACAGTTCGGTCTTTTTCATGAGAAAACGGTCCTCTGTCGGAACTTGCATGGTATATCCAAGGGCGGCGATACCTCTGGGGACAATGGATATCTTTTTGACTGGATCCGTGCCGGGGAGAGATAAGGCCACCAAGGCATGTCCCACCTCGTGAAAAGCGACAATTTTCCGTTCCTCTTCATTTATTACGCGATTCTTTTTCTCCAGACCAGCAACTACCCTTTCCACGGCTTCCTCGAACTCCTTCATGGTCACCCGCTTTTTGTTCCTCCTCACGGCCAGGAGTGCAGCCTCATTTACCAAATTGGCCAGATCTGCACCCACCATCCCGGAGGTCATATTGGCGATGGCCTCTATATCAACATCATCAGCGATTTTTATTTTCTTTATGTGAATTTTAAGGATTTCTTCCCTGCCCTTCTTATCAGGCCTGTCAACAAGCACGTGGCGATCGAAGCGGCCGGGCCTCAGTAGCGCAGGGTCAAGGATCTCGGGTCTATTGGTGGCTGCCATAAGCACCACGCCCACATTCGGGTCAAAACCATCCATCTCCACCAAAAGCTGGTTCAAGGTCTGCTCCCTTTCATCGTGGCCTCCCACGCCCCCAAGCCCTCTAGCCTTTCCAAGGGCATCCAATTCATCAATAAATATGATGCACGGAGCCCTCTTTTTTGCTTGGTCAAAAAGGTCCCGCACCCTGGCGGCTCCCAGGCCAACAAACATTTCCACAAACTCGGAGCCGCTCATGCTAAAGAAGGGGACCCCGCTCTCTCCAGCCACTGCCTTTGCGAGCAGGGTCTTTCCAGTTCCAGGGGGGCCCACAAGCAGAATTCCTTTGGGCATTCTGCCTCCCACCTCCTGAAATTTCTCAGGATTCTTCAAAAATTCCACCACTTCCATTAATTCTTGCTTGGCCTCGTCAACCCCTGCTACATCCTTGAACCTTACAGGGATCTCGTCTTCCATGTAAACCTTGGCTTTGCTCTTGCCAAGGGTCATAAAGCCGGGATGCTGCCCTGCAATTTTTCGCATCATAAAGTACCAGATTCCTACAAATAGCAAGATGGGTATCACCCATGACATGAGGTCCCTCAAGAAGGTGGACTCCACCTGCCCCCTGAAGGTCACGTTATATTTGGCCAGTAGTTCTGAAATATCCGGGTCAACTCGAACCGTCCGGAAAAGCATGCCCTTTTCGCCCACAGCAGTATCAACCCTAAGGCGGCCTTGTATTTCATTGGATGTCACCGCCACTTCTGCAACCTTGCCCTCTTCGAGGAGTTTTAGGAACTCACTGTAAGGAATGGTCTTTATGGAAAAGGCGAGCATGAGATAATGCTGAACCAATAATACAATCCAGACGCCGACCAATACATACCAGATGGAAAATTTGTGGTGTTTTTCCATAGCCCCTCCTATTGGTTAACTTACAGCATAAACCCCCGCGCCTGTGCTAATCTAAAATAGACATTCATGGAATGCAAGGCTCCCTTCTTGATTTCTTGAAAAAAGCTTGCGTTTTATCTACCTTGTCCAGGTACAAGTGCAAAGGGGAGAGGATGTAAAATGGGAGCCTTGTGTGTCTCAGCACATTGGAAAAGACTTTTGGCCGAATCCGTCACATCTCCATCCCAACTTGAGGCCAAGTTCAAGATTCAATCCGGCGATATTGAAAAGGTGGTCTCCACCTATCCCATGCGCATAAACTCCTACTATATGGGACTTATCCAGAAGGAGGGAGATCCTATATATCGGCAGTGCGTCCCTGACATTCAGGAGATAGAAAACCGAACAGGATTTGAAGACCCCCTGGAGGAAGAATCACTATCTCCTGTGCCTGGGCTAACCCACAAATATCCCGACAGAGTTCTCTTTCTGGTTTCTAACCGTTGCGCGGTCTATTGCAGGTTTTGCAACAGGAAACGAAAAGTTGGCCGCTCTGGTGTGATTGATGCCAAGACCATCCAGGAAGGAATAAACTATATTAGGAAGACTCCAAATGTGCGCGACGTCTTGCTCTCTGGAGGGGACCCCCTGCTTCTGGACACATCCAGGTTAAAGGAGATCTTAGAGGAACTCCGCACCATATCCCATGTTGAAATCATCCGCATAGGGACGAGGGTGCCATGCACCTTGCCCCAACGAATAACCCTTAACCTGGTTGAAATGCTAAGGCAATTCCACCCCCTATACATAAACACCCACTTCAATCATCCTAGGGAGGTCACACCCGAGGCCATCCAGGCCTGCACCATTTTGGCCGATGCCGGCTTCCCACTCGGCAACCAGACAGTGCTTTTAAAGGGAATTAATGAGGATCCAAAAACCATAAGGGAACTATTCCAAAGGCTCGTCCAGATCAGGGTCAGGCCCTATTACCTGTTTCAAGCAGATCTTGTTAGGGGAACTGCCCATTTCTGGACACCAATCCACAAAGGATTGGCTGTTATGGAAAAACTTCAG
>JAMOVZ010000354.1 GCA_027061865.1 Desulfobacterales bacterium | reverse complement strand
GTGGAGTCAAATGCCCAGGGAAGCCCTGAGCCTTTGCTTCCAGATACTAAGGTTTTGCTTCTTGCTGGCACGGAACTGGAGATGCTCGATTCTTACTACGAGCATGCCAATAAGTTACTGGATGAAGTCGAGGTCTTGGCTGATGTAATAGTGGGGCAAACCTGATATGTCAGAACAGAGTTACCTTCCAAAAGATTTGAATCTAGAAGAGATTCGACAGGCCGTCCTGGATATGGACCAGGACAGGCTGCTTCATATGCAGGCCCTGGGAACAGTGCTGAGACTCATGGAAGTGCCCTCCAAGGTAAAGGATGAAAAAGGGCTCTACGAAGAGATTGTGCGGATAGTTGCGGAAGAGACTGGTTGTGAGAATGTCTCCCTTCTGCTCTACAGGCCCGAAAAGGAAATTCTGGAACTGGCAGCCGCCACTGGAATAAGTCAGCTGTTAAAGGGCAAGGACAAAAAATTTGACAGAAAGTACAACAAGGGCCTCTTTTTTAAAGAGGGCAAGAGCATTGCTTGGGAGGTCTTTGACTCTCAGCAGCCCTTGTTCATCAATGATAGTTCCCACATAAGGATTCCCCTTGTAGAAAGCGCAAGGCAGGTTCCAAGGTCCCTTGCATGTCTTCCCATTTCCTCCCGTGGCATATTGAACATCAGCTCCTCGGCAAGTATCAATTTTACAAATAGCCTGAAACGCAATCTCATAATCATAGCCCAGGTTATAGGATTTATTATTCAAGGCTACAAGCGCAGCGATGTTTTGTCTGAAGGCCATCTGTGCATACAAAACATTGTGGAAAGTGATAATAGAAAATGTGCTGGCTTTGATGATGCCCCTTTTGACTATTTCAGGGCGGCAATGGAGAATGCCCCCCAGGGAATATGTCTGCTGGACAAGGACGGAACCATCATCCATGCCAATGATTCCCTGTGTAAGCTTCTGCAAACAGATGAAGCACAATTAAAAGAGACAGGGCTGGGGCGTTTTTTCATGGACGCCTCTGTGTTCTTGGATTTTTCCAGGCTGATCAGGAAAAAAGACTTCAAAAAGCTTCCAAAGGTACGCTTGCTTAGGCCAGATGGTACATCTGTTTTAGCTGACTTTTTTTATCATCCAGTAAATGGGAAAAACGGAGAGAAAAAGGGCGGTATCGTTTTTGTTCATGATTTGTCAGACCAGCTTGAAGATTCACAGCAGAAGGTCAGGGAAGAAAAGCTTCGCGCACTAGGTTCTATGGCAGCTGGAATTGCCCATGATTTTAATAACCTGTTAATGGCTATTTTGGGCAATGTGGAATTGTTGCAGATGGATCTGCAGGGGAGCAAATATGAAGAGCGTCTCAAAAAGATAGAAGAATGTGTGAACAATGGAGCAGAAACTATAAAGAGAATCCAGACCTTTGTGAAGGGAAGGTCCGGTAAAGGAACCGCTCCCGAACAGGCAGTGGATGTGAATGAAGTTATTCGAGAAGCAGTTCAATATACCAAGCCTCTTTGGAAAGATGAGTCAGAAAAACGAGGTGTTTACATCCATATTAAAACAGATCTTGCCGAAAATCTTTTGGCTAATATTTCGGCCTATGAGTTACGGGAGGTCCTGGTTAACCTTATAATTAACGCTATCGAGGCCATGCCCAATGGCGGCACCATATTCATCAAGGCCTACCAACAGGATGATAATATAATAATAGAGGTTAGAGATACCGGTACTGGAATAGATGAAGATATTTTACCCCACATATTCGATCCATACTTTTCGACCAAGGATACAGGAAGTTCAGGTCTAGGCCTAAGTATAGTTTATGGGCTTGTTTCAAATGTGGGTGGAACTGTAGAGGCCCATTCAGAAAAGGGTTGTGGTG
>JAMOVZ010000353.1 GCA_027061865.1 Desulfobacterales bacterium | reverse complement strand
CAAAGAACACGTGGGGCCCTCCTAGAGCCAAAAAAACCAAGACCGGTTAGCTCGGCCTCAAATGGGCCGTATTTGCGGCAAGTCTTCTCCACCACCCTTTGGAGATCGCCCAATGAGCCCTGGGCCACATTGCCCAGAAACACCACTGTTAGATGGATATTTTGAGGCCTGACCCATCTCACATCCAAAGGGCTCTTCTTGAAATCTGCCAAAAGCCCTCCTAACACTTCCCTCACGGGAGATGGCAGCTCAAAGGCCAGAAAGCAGCGGAGTCTTTGTGACATATCTTCGCACCCAATCCAGGGCCATTGTCGCAGCCTGGGCCTTGATCTCCCTACGTGAGCCCAAGAACCTGTACCTTTTGGAGATAACCTCCTCAGCACCAGCAAGCCCTAAATAAACGGTTCCCACTGGTTTTTCTTTGCTCCCCCCACTTGGGCCCGCAATCCCTGTGATGGCAACAGCGATATCCGCCCTAAGCGCCCTTTTTGCGCCTATTGCCATCTCGCGGGCAGTCTGGCCGCTCACGGCGCCATGGCGTTCAAGGGTCTGGGGGCTCACGCCAAGCAGATCCTCTTTTGCCTTGTTGCTATAGCATACTACAGATCCCTGAAAGTATTCAGAGCTCCCGCTCACATTTGTGACCCTGTGGCCCACAAGCCCCCCTGTGCAGGACTCAGCAAGGGCAAGGGTCATTGCCTCCCTTTTTAGCAATCGCCCAACTGCCTGTTCCAAGGTCTCATCTCCCTTGGCAAAAAGATGTGGGCCCAGGAGTTTCTCCACAAGCCCCTGAACCCGGTCCAATTCCTCCTTCACATGGGCCTCATCATTATGGGCCAGGCTCAGGATAATGTGGTGTTCTGGGAACTTGGGATAGAAGCCGAAGGTCACATCCCCGGTCTTGCCTTCAAGCTGCTTGAATATCTCGGCGATCTCGGGCTCTGTAAGTCCGAAGACCTTGAGCACCCTGGATTGAACAACGGGAAGGTCCTTGTATTTGGCAAGCAGGTCTGGAATCACGAACTTGTCCATGAGATAACGCATCTCACGGGGCACACCAGGAAGGAAATAAAGGTGCACATCACCTTCCTTCAGGTGGAATCCGCAGGGACCTTTCTCAGGGCTGATCATCTTGGCTCCATCAGGCAGCCAGGCCATCTTTTCAAGAGATGGGCTGACCTTAAGGCCCCTGGCCTCTGCATGGCCCTTAATGAGTTCATACATGCGGTTGTCCCTGCACAAGGGGCGGTCCAGGGCCTTGGCAACGATCTGGCAAGTCTTGTCATCTTCCGTGCTGCCAAGCCCTCCGGTGACGATTATAAACTTGGCCCCCTCCATGGCCCTTTTGAGGCTCTGGGAGACCATCTCATAGTCATCCCCAACCACAGTGATGCGGCAGACTTTGAGCCCTAAAGAGGTGAGCTTTCCAGCGGCATACCAGGCATTAAGATCCAGGGTCTTACCAGAGATCAGCTCATCGCCTATAGTGATGATTTCGCCCTGCATAAGCCTCCCTTCTACCCGCCTTTATTTAAATATAACATCATGAGGGTCTTCATCCAAACCTCCGCCCTAATGACCCAATGATAAGAAATAGAATTTTACCCAAGATCCCGCCGCATAGCCCTGCGGCCAAGTCATCAACCACTATGCCTGCTCCTCCTGGAACCCTTTTCTCAATCCACCTTATGGGAAAGGGTTTAAAGATATCAAAGGCCCTGAAAAGCAAAAAGCCCGCCAAGAGGCCCTCCCATCCAAGAGGCAAAAACAGCATGGTAACTGTGAAGCCGGCCACCTCATCTATCACCACCTGGGATGGATCCTCTCCTCCCATTATCCCTTGAGCCTCGTGGGCCGACCAAAAGGCCACAGCCAAAAGGAGCAATAATGAGATGGCCTTCAGGGGGGGCGGCTGAATGGCAGTTAACATAACCAGGGGTATGGCGCAAACGGTGGCAAAGGTCCCCGGCGCAATGGGGAAAAGGCCGGTGAAAAACCACCCTGCAAGCAATACCGCCACCTTTCCCAGAAAGCCTGAACGCCTGAACGCCTCGATCAAGGATAGAGGCTGATGGGATGGATTAACCATTTTCCCTATCTGCCCTTTTTGGCTGGCAGCAATAATTAAGGCTGGAAACCCAATCCATTACCTCTCGCAAGGGTGTCTGAGCCTTGAGGGCCAGGTGCTTGCAAGCCCTATATTCGGGTTTTAGTATGTTACTCCCATTGGGCAGGGTTATTCGTTTCGCAACCATTTCACCCCAAGGGCTTTCAACAGTAATCAACTCCCTCTTGAGCACCCTTCTGCCGATATGGCTAACCCTGATACCCAGGGTATGGGTTTCGACAAAGATTACCTCCACAAGAGAGTCCACCAAGTGAGGAGGCGCCATAACCTGAACCTGCGATGCAGGCCTGTTTTTTTTCATCTGTATGGGAAGAAATGCCACATCCAATGCCCCGGCCTCAAAGAGGGTATCCATTAAATGCCCCAGAATTTCAGGGGTTACATCATCTATATTGGTCTCAAGCATGGCAACTATTTCTTGGGAAACTGCTTGCTCCACGCCCTGACCTCCCAAGAGCACTCTCAGGAGATTGGGTCGGTCGGGCAAATCCCTTTGGCCTGCTCCCCAGCCTGATTCCTCAACCACCATGGAAGGCATAGGGCCGAAGGTTTTTACAAAGTGCTTGACAATTGCAGCCCCTGTGGGGGTTACGAGCTCATAGGGAAGGCCGGTCCCCTCAATAGGCACTCCTTTTAGGAGCTCTAAGGTGGCGGGGGCAGGTATTGGAAGGGTGCCATGGGCACTTTTGACAAATCCCTTTCCCAATGGAAGGGGTGAAGCATATATGCTCTGTATGTTCATATGATGCACTGAGACACACACCCCCACAATGTCAACAATGGAATCCACTGCGCCGACTTCATGGAAGTGCACCTGTTCGGGGGTTAAGCCGTGCACCTTGGCCTCGGCCTGGGCGAGCAGCTCAAAAATGGAGATACTGTGTGCCTTGATCTCCTCGGCCAGTCCGGAAGCGCCTATAAGGTCTTTTATCTCGTAAAGGCCTCTTGCTTGCTGAACTCCCTCTTTCACATCCACCCTTAGACGAGTCCCGATTATTCCACACCTTTTTTCATGACCCAAGTGGATACTGAATCCTTCAAGGGGGAGGAGTGAGACCGCCTCCTTGAGTACTTCAAATTCCATCCCCGCATCTATGAAGGCCCCAAGGAGCATATCGCCACTAACACCACTGAAGCAATCAAGGTATGCCACAGAATATGACTTTCCTTTTTTTTGTTTGCTGACCGCTTCCCCGTTCATGGATTGAGTTCCAATCTGGCCGGTAAGTGTTTAAGGATACCAAGAACAATACTCTCTTGGGCAAACATATAGAAATGGCAATGAAAATCTAAATCTAGATGAGCAAGGAGGAACATATCCCAGCCATGTAACAGAGCCCGGATTGAATTGTCAAGCCGATTGAAGGGCGGGCGGATTTGCCTGGTTTTTTATTGACAAATACTGCGCAGCAGGTTAAAAAGAATAGCTTTGGTGATGGGAGGAGTGGCTGAAATGGCAGGACAAGTTGCACCCAAGAAAGAACCTGCTCCCTGGGGTATCCTCACGAGCCTTGATATATACGACTGCAACCCCAAAATCATCCGAAGCGCCGAACAAATCAGGCGATATGTGGTGGAATTGTGCGAGCTTATCGGTATGCGGAGATTTGGCGAATGCCAGGTGGTCCACTTTGGCCAGGACGAACGGGTGGCAGGCTATTCCATGATCCAGCTTATAGAGACTTCGCTCATCTCAGGCCACTTTGCCAACCTCACCAACGCGGCCTATATCGACATCTTTAGCTGTAAACCCTATGACCCCGACCAAGTTGCAGCCTTCTCCAAAAAGTTTTTCCAAGGCCGCTCAATTAATATCCATGTAACTCGAAGGATGTAGCGGCCATCCCAGCGGGTACTTCCTAGTGTGTGCCAACAAGCCCTCTTGTACTAATCCTTCCCAAAGGGTGGCGGCCATAATTTTGGCAGCGGGAATGGGAACGAGGATGGGCCGGCCGAAACAATTGCTGCCAGTGCCTTCCTCTCCACACAGCGGGCAGGGAGGAATGGAGCCTTGCCTCCCCCTGATCCGGCGTATAATCTCGGAGGCAATTTATTCCACGGTCCAGCACGTGGTGGTGGTGCTTGGTTACGAGGCCCAGAGACTCAAAGACAGCATCTCTGACCTGGTTCAGCTAACCAAGGTTTCAGTTGTCCTCAATAGGGAATATGAAAAAGGCCTCAGCAGCTCTATTAAGGTAGGGCTTGAGCATGTATCAAAGGAGTACGATCATGTGTTGATACTGTTGGCCGACATGGTCCATATTGACCGTACTCTCATAGACTCCTTCCTTCAAGCATATCTGGAATCCGGCGCTCCGCTTGGAGCAGTGATGATTGAAGGAAAGCGCTCTCACCCGGTGATCTTCAGCCGGGAGTTTTTCCGCGAGCTCATTTCCTTGAAGGGCGACGTGGGTGGAAGGGAGCTTTTCCGAAAACATCACGCCACGGCCTTTTTTTGGCACGCCCCCCCGGGTGTGAAAGAACTCGATATCGACACTCCAGAAGATTACGCCCAATTAATCAAGCCCTTCCACAAAAACAGCTGACTTTGCCAAGGCTAATCCAGAGGTTCCCCACCAAGGTTCCGGTCCCCCTCACATGGTCAAGACCGGGATTTGCCGGGTTTAAGTTGGGAGCCCTATTTCTCGATGAAACTAGTGGATAGGTGTTTAAGTTTTCGGCAAATAGGGAGGAGAGCCTCAAATTGGCCAAGATCGATGTGCTTTTAAAACTTATGGTGGACTACAAGGCCTCAGACCTCCATATCTCTGCTGGCGAGCCTCCCATGTTGCGGATAAATGGAGAACTCCAGCGTACAAAATACCACAACTTGAGCCCCCAAGAGGTAGAGGTCTTGCTCCTCGAGTTGCTGGACGAAGAGCTGCTCGCCTCCCTTAAGAAGCGGAATGACATAGATTTTGCCTATGAACTGGAAGGGGTGGGCAGATTTAGGGCCAATATATTTATGGAGAGACGAGGTTTTGGAGGAGCGTTTCGCCTCATTCCTACGAAGATAAGGACCCTGAGGGAGTTGGGTATCCCGGAGTCGGTCTATGGCCTGGCACGCCTCAAAAGCGGCCTCATCCTGGTCACAGGTGCTACGGGCTCAGGTAAGTCCACAACCCTTGCCGCCATCATTGACCTGATTAACAAAGAGAAAAACCATCACATTATTACCTTAGAAGATCCCATTGAGTTTATCCATCCAAGAGGCAAGTGCCTGATCCACCAGAGGCAGCTGGACATCCACATGGACAGTTTTGCAGCAGGCCTCAGGGCCGCCCTGAGGGAGGACCCTGATGTGGTCCTGGTGGGTGAGATGAGGGATCTGGAAACCATACATCTGGCGCTGACAGCGGCTGAGACCGGCCTACTTGTCCTTGGAACCCTTCATACATCCAGTGCGGCAAAAACCGTGGACAGGATTATCGACGTGTTCCCCACTACTCAGCAGGCCCAAATTAGGACCATGCTGGCCGAGTCCCTGAGAGGCGTGATAGCCCAGCAGTTGCTGAGGAGAGCAGATGGAAAGGGCAGGGTGGCAGCGGTTGAAGTGATGATTTGCACCCCTGCCGTCCAAAACCTCATCAGGGAAGGCAAGACATATCAGATTGCCTCGGTAATACAGACGGGCAAGAATCTGGGAATGCAAAACATGGCCGAGCACATCACAAGGCTGGTAAAGCAAGGGTTGGTATCCCCTGAAGAGGCCTCTTTATATGACAATAAGGTGTAAACAGCGCATGGATAGCCTGGGCCCACTAAAAACCTACTTGCTGGAAAGGGCTCTGGTAAGTGAAGGGGACATGCAAAGGGCCGAAGACTATGCCCTCACCATGAATATCCCCTTGGATCAGGCATTGGTGTTTTTAGAGCTGGTTAACTTCCAGGATCTGGGAGGAGCTTTAGCCGAGCTTTACAAGATCCCCTACGAGCCACTCCTGCCCTCCGCGCCTCCACCTGATGCCATGGAAAAGCTACCTCTTAAACTGGCGGAACGCTACACCCTTTTTCCCGTAAATTATGATCCAAAGACCCGGTCATTGATCATAGCCACTCCAAACCCCCGCGATCCATCCCTGGCCGAGTTGCTGGCCAGAGTTCTCCCTCAAGAACTAAACATAGAATACCAAGCCGCCTCTGCCCCAGAGATCCAAACGGCAATCCAAGTCCACTACAAGGGCAAGCCCTACAAGCCTGACCAAAAGGTGGAAATCCCAAAGGGGTTTAGAATCCTTGACGGGATTGAGAAGTCGCAAAGGCCACTTGATCTGGACACTCCCCCGCGGGAGAAAAAAAAGGTGTTTCTACTGGAGCCTGATTCCAGGAGATTGCGCGCCATGAGGACGCTCCTCGAATTGGAAGGCTATAAAGTAGTGGGTTGGGCAAGCAGTCTTTCAGAACTGAAGGACATTGGAGAGGGTGCTGATATCCAAGAAGTCATGGTAAATGCTCAGGCCTTTAGGCTCCAGGGCCGATGGGAAAGGGAGCTTGCAAAGCACTGCCCCCTGGCACCCGTGTCATACTACGATCCAACAGCACTGCTCATGGGCCATGGGCTCTCCTACTCTCAAATGAGCCAAACCTTGATCTCCTTTGTGACCTTTGTCATGAAAAGGGCGATAAAGGCAGAGGGGCGGGCTCTGGACCTGGTCCTCTCTAGGGTAAAATACTGCAAGCTGTTGGCTTTCAGGCTGGGGTGCGGAGCAGTTGAGACCGATGCCCTGGTGTTGGCCTGCTGGCTTTCGGGTTCGCGCCTTGGGACAACAATGCTTAAGCAATTGGCCACTCCTTACAGACTGGAAGAGATACTAGCCAAGAACGTTCAAGGCCGAGAGGAGCAAAGAATAGAGAGGGCCATCTATCTCCTAGTTACAACCTACCAGTCTCTCAAGAAGAAGGCCCCACAAAAGGCAGGCGATATCAAGTGGTTAAGAAAAAACCTCTTGGCCCGCTTCTCTCCTTCCAAGAGAGAAAGGCTGCTGGTTGAAAAATTCCTGACCCTTTTAAGGGATGAGGAATTCTTGAAAGGCCTTGATGGGGAAGGGGGCAAGATTTTGGTGGTTGATCCTGATTTTGCAGAAGACTCCAGCTTGGTCCTTAGGCTCAACAGCCACGGATTTCAGGTAATAGGAGCAAGGAACGCAAAGGAGGCCGTAAAACTTCTTTTGGCCTCCCATGTGGATCTGGTCATATCGGAGCTCGTGCTCCCTGGCACTGACGGTATAACCTTCCTCAAGGCCATGAGAAAAAATCAGGAAACCGCCTCCATACCGTTTTTCTTCCTCACCTCTGAGAGGGATGGAAGGCTGGCGGCTCAGTGTCTTGAGGCAGGGGCAGAGGAGTTTTTTACAAAACCTGTGGACCTTGACCTTCTTTACGTGAAAATCCAGCGGGTTATTGCCAAACGCTCAGAGGAGCCGGGGAGGGGGATCACCGGCTCTCTTGCCGATATGAGTGCCATGGAAATAATCCAGAGTGTGGCAACAGGGGAAAAGGATGTAGAAATCAGGCTTGAGAGCAATTGCCATAGGGGGAGTATTTATATCCAGAGGGGTGAAATAATACATGCGGAGCTGCGCTATCCGGATTTGGCCAAAGAGGGGTTGGCAGCTGAAGAAATCCTATACCGGCTTATGGCCCTCAAAGAAGGCCGGTTTCAAATTCTTTCCTGTTCTGAGTTCCCTGAGCGGACCATCTTTGGAAGTACCATGTCGCTGTTAATGGAAGGGGCACGGGTGGCCGATGAAATGGCCTCCCGGGACAGAACATGAAGAGGGAAGTAGTGGATGATTTCAAGATCCAAAGGGTAAAGGCAAGGGCCACTGTGTTTTTCCATGATGGAGAGGCCCTGGAGGGATCCTTTTTTGTCTCTCCTGTCTCTGAACTTCACAGTGGGCGGCAGTCAATCGCAGAGCTCTTGGAAGAAGACCGCTCATACCTTCCTTTTGAAAGCAAGGCAGGGGGGCTTCTGCTGCTGTCGGCGGGAGCCATAGAGAGGGTTGCCCTGGAAAAGGCCGGCAGGGCAACTGGTCTCGGCCTGCCGTCTGATATTTCAAGTGAGAAAAAGGCACGTGTAAGAGTGACCCTTTTATCCTCTAGGACCCTTGAAGGCACTATACCCTTTGATATGCCCCCCTCTCATGCCAGGGTCTCTGACTTTCTGAACAGCCGCAGAAAATTTTTCACCATGATAGTAAAAGGGCGGCCCAACCTGATCAACCACCGCCTCGTCAGGTCAATCCTGCTCTTATGATCTGTTGTGCACCCCCTGCTGGTCTCCTCAGTGGGCAAGTGCTGTTACAAGACGAGGGGGGACATGGGTGAGCACTTGGAGTTCTCGAACCAGGTCCGGGGAAGGCAGCACCTTGAAGCGTTCATGTGGCAAGATAAGTATCGAATCCCCCTCCATTGTCTCCACCTTGAACCTCACATTACACTCACCTGGATAGATGAACAGGAGCCTCCTGAGCTCCTCTAAAAGAGCCCTGGTGATTTCTGCCTCCCTGAGCTGTATCTCAAGTGTTTTGACCTTGTTTCGGCAAGCTGATTCAAGGGGCTGGATCTCTTTGGCTATTATCTTAATCCCGCCTTTGTGGCCGCCCCCGGAGTTATCCCCCTTCTCTACGGTGCCACTCACCCATAAGGGATCATCAAGCCCCAATAAGGACTGGGCCCTCCCGAACAAATCAGGGAACAGTATTACCTCCACCGAGCCTGTGAGGTCTTCGAGGGTGATCAGGGCCATTTTATCGCCCTTTTTGGTGCGTTTGACCTTGAGGCCTTCAACAACTCCTGCAAGGTTCACAAGGGACTTGTCTTTACGGCCAGGAAGATCCTGGATGCTGCATGTTACCACAGAGGGGATCTCCTCTTTAAAACGCTCCAGTGGATGGCCGCTGATATAAAAGCCCAGGGCCTCTTTCTCCCTCCTTAGGAACTCCTTTTCTGGCCACTCTTCCAAATCTGGAAGGTCAAAGGCGGAGGCCTCCAGCTGTGCCCTTCCTGCCTCATCAAGCCCTGCAAACATATTTAATTGATTTGGATCGTGCCGGCCCCCACAAAAACGCGAGATTTCATCTAGCCCGGCAAACAGCCTGGCCCTTGGAATTCCAGTGAAATCAAAGGCGCCGCACTGGACCAGGCCCTCAAGAACCCTTCGATTCACCTTGGCTCCTTCCACCCTTGAGCAGAAATCCACTATGGAGCGAAACGGTCCGTTTCGTTTTCGCTCTTCAATAATGTATTCAACTGCCTTTAGCCCCACATTTTTTATGGCCCCCAACCCAAACCTGATCCTTGCCACTTCTCCCTGGGTATCACCTCCTTTCGGGCGGCCCTCTTGGGAGGAAATCGGCGGGGAGCCTATCACTACAGAAAAGTCTGCAAGGCTTTCATTTACATCAGGGGGTAGGATCTCTATACCCATTTCCCGGCACTCGGCAATGTTTTTGATGGTCTTGTCCTGGCTTGCCATGTCTTGGGTCAAAAGGGCCGCCATGAATTGGACCGGAAAATGGGCCTTGAGATAGGCAGTCTGATAGGCAATCACAGCGTAGGCCACAGAGTGGGATTTATTGAATCCATAGCCTCCAAACTTCTCTATCAAGGCAAAAAGGGTTTCGGCCTTTTTGCGCTCAACCCCGTTTTTCACTGCCCCTTCTATAAAACGGCTCCGGTGCCTCTCCATCACCTCCTGCTTTTTCTTACCTATGGCCTTGCGCAATTCGTCTGCCTCGGCCAAGCTGTAATCTGCCAGCACCTGGGCAATCTTCATCACCTGTTCCTGATAGAGGATGACCCCATATGTCTCCTTCAAAATGGGCTCCAGTTGGGGGAGAATATAGTCTACCTTGCCTTGGCCGTTCTTTCCCTTTATGAAGGCATCAATCATGTTGCTCCCAAGGGGCCCGGGCCTGTAAAGGGCCACCAGGGCCACCAGGTCTTCAAACACGCTGGGCTTCAGCCTCCTCATCAGGTCCTTCATGCCATCACTTTCAAGCTGGAATACCCCGGTAGTCCTTCCTTCGGAACACAGCTGGTACGTGGCCTCGTCATCAAGGGGGATCTTTTCAATGTCCACATGGATGCCGGTGGTCTCTTTGATCAGGTCTATTGTGTGCCTTATTGCAGTGAGGGTCTTAAGCCCCAAGAAGTCAAACTTTATCAGGCCCAGCTTTTCTATTTTATCCATGGGGTATTGGGTCATTATCTCGTCTTTTGATCCCTTGAAAAGCGGGAGGTATTCCATGAGGGGCCTGTCGGCAATCACTACTCCGGATGCATGAGTGGAGGCATGGCGGGCGATGCCCTCAAGGGCCCTGGAAATCTTCAGCAGTTTTCTTACATGTTCCTTTTCCTGCTCCAGGACTCTTAACTCCGGCTCCTCTTCCATAGCCCGATCCAAGCTCACGTTGGGGCCGTCTGGGACCATCTTTGCTATCCGGTCAACCTCGGGAAGCGGGATGTTGAGCACCCTTCCAACATCCCTTATGACCCCGCGGGCCTTCAGGGTCCCAAAGGTGATTATTTGGCCTACATTGTCTCTGCCATATTTTTCAGCCACATAACGGATTACCTCGTCTCTGCCTTTCATGCAGAAGTCGATGTCTATGTCGGGCATGCTTATCCGGTGGGGATTCAGAAAACGCTCAAAGATTAAACCGTATTTCAAGGGGTCTATATTTGTGATCCTGAGGCAATAGGCCACTAAAGACCCTGCCGCAGAACCTCGGCCAGGCCCTACGGGGATACCTGCTCTCCTGGCATATTGGATAAAGTCTGCGACGATCAGAAAATAGCCTGCAAATCCCATCTTGCAGATGATGTCTAGCTCGTAGTCCAACCTCTCCCTGTATTCTTTCTTTAATTCATCTCCAAGCCCCCCCTCTTCTTGGGCCTTTTCCTGGAGACGCTCCTCAAGGCCAGCCCCGGCTTCTTCTCTGAGCAGGTCTTCCAGGCTCTTACTCCCTTTCAGATGGAATACTGGATACTTATACTTGCCAAATTCCATTTCAAAGTTGCACATCTCCACCACTTCTTCAGTAAAGGAGATGGCCTCCCTGAAATCCGGCAGTGCCTCTTCCATCTCAGGGCGGGATTTGAAGTAGAACTCGTCACAAGAAAACCTCAGGCGCTCACGGTCTCCGATCGTCTTGTTGGTCTGAATGCAAAGGAGGGCATCATGGGCCTCTGCATCCTCCTTTTCAAGATAATGGCAGTCATTGGTGGCGACCAAGGGAATGGAAAGGCGCTGGGAGATCTCCTTTAAGCCTTGATTCAATTTTTCCTGCTCTGGCAGTTTGTTGGCCATGACCTCCAGAAAAAACCTTCCTCCACCAAAGATCTGTTCCAGTTGCCGGGCCTTTGCTATGGCCTCTTCCCATCTCCCATTTAAAACCAAATAGGGAACTATCCCCTTAAAACAGGCGGAAAGGGCAATCAGGCCTTCATTAAACTCTTGAAGCAGCTCCATGTCCACCCGGGGCTTATAATAAAATCCCTCCAGATGGCCGAGGGAGACCAGCTTGGTTAGGTTCTTGTAGCCTTGGTGATTCATGACCAGCAGGATCAGGTGAAAGGCGTTGGGCCCCTCATTTGAGGTGCCTCTGCGCTCATGCCTGCTATTTGGGGCCACATAGACCTCGCATCCAATGATGGGCTTTATTCCTGCTTTATCGGCCTTTTCGTAGAACTCTACGGCACCGAACATGTTGCCGTGGTCAGTTATTGCAACCGCCTCCATTCCTAGGCCCTTAGCCTTGTGAAGCATTTGCTCTATCCTAATAGCCCCGTCCAGCAGGCTATACTCTGTGTGGACATGAAGGTGTGAAAAATATTGGCGTGAACTCATTGTCTCCTCCAAAGCCCCTGATCAGACAATCTTTCGCTCCTTTACGAAAATGGCCGAGCTTTACTTTTCCCAAAGGGAGGCCCGCCTGTCCCCTGTCAGCGCTGCGCGGTGCAGGCAAGGGAGGTTTATTTGCCACCTAACCCGATATGGGAAGTGTGCATTTGATTGGCCCCGCCTACTGTGCTACCTTTGAGCCAAAAAATAGATGCGCAACCTGTCCTTTCAGGCTCTCAAAATTTTAATGCAGCCAATGTTAGCCTACAAGCAGGTGGCCTTCAAGATCTTATGGTGCTCACGTTCTAACGGCTCGGAGATACTAATGAAAAGGAATCAGGATTCGGTCTTCCGAAAAAAGGTCAGAGGCCTTGAGCGTCGCCTGGAAAGTTCTCGTAAAAGAATTGAAGACCTAAAGCAAGAATTAAAGTCACTCAGGTCTGAGATCAAACAAAAAGAGCTTATTTTAAAACAGATACCCGCATGGGCGGTAATGATTCAAGATTACAACATCACTTGGGCTTCCCAAGAACTCTTGAACGGGCTTGGGTGGAAAGCGGAAGATGCCTTGGGAAGCCCTTTCCTGAAACTTGTCCACCCTCAATCCAAAGGGGAGGCAAAAAAGATACATGGCCTTGGACCTGAGGGAAAAGCCTTGTCTCGGCAAGGCAAAGCCACATTCAAATCCCATCAACTCCTATTAATTACAAGGGGTGGCAAACCAATAGAATGCGAAGTGAGGATAAAAAAGACAAAGTTCAAATCCAGAAACGCCTTCTTGGTGGGATTTGTCCCCCTTGAAGAGATAAAGGCTAGAGAGAGGCAGAGGTGTCTTGCCGAAAAGCTGTCCACCTCCGAGACCATGGCTCTTGGGCTGGCCAGAGGCCTTGA
>JAMOVZ010000352.1 GCA_027061865.1 Desulfobacterales bacterium | reverse complement strand
CCCCTTTCCGGTTTGGAGCTCCTTGTAAGGAATTTGAGGCTGGTTGGCCAGAGAGGAATTCAGACCAAGCGAAAAATATTCTATCTACCTGAAGCGATTCACCAGGCTCAACTCCTTTTCCAGCAAAAGCTAGAGGCCTTAGAAGATCCAGGCGCTGTCCAATTTCACACCACTTTGAGGGCCAAGAGCCTGATCAAGGGTGATCCAGAGCAGATTAGGGATATGCTCCTCTACATCCTTGAAAATGCGCTTCAGGCGGTCGCCGAAGGGGGAAAAATTTATTTATCAGTAGAAGAACATCAGGGTATGGCCTGCATCTATATCCAAGACAATGGAAAAGGGATCCCCCCTGAACTCCATTCCAAGATATTTGACCCTTGTTTTACCACCTCGCCCAAGGCCCATCTGGGCCTTGGGCTCACCTTGGCCCACGCAATTGCAAAAAGACACGGGGGAGAGATATTCATGGAGAGCTGTGGGGGCCACGGAGCCACCTTTATGGTTCGGCTGCCACTGTGCCAAAAGGCCCCTTCTTCCAAAAAACGCTCTTGGGTGAAACTCATTAAGGATGCAAAAATACTGGTGCTCTCACAAGACTATATTACGGGGGATCTCCTCTCAGAGCTATTGAAGGAAAAAGGGGCCCAAGTGATTTCTCAATATGATCCCGTCAAGGCCCTCAAAACCATAAAACAGAAAGAAGTAGAGGTGGTTGTTGTTGACCTGGCCATAGGCGGGATGGAACCAAATGCCTTTGCAGAATTATTAAGGAAGGAGCAAGCCCATATCCCTATAATCCTCTTTGTTACACGAGCCGACTCCCTTTCCCTCACAGGGCTTTTAGAAAAGGGAAATATTACCCTCGTAGCAAAACCATTTGAAATGCAGCATATATTTGAGACTATAGGAGAGGCGGTCTCCAGGTCAAGAGAGAAGGATCCGGCTACTTCATAAAATGGATACAATGGGTCAGCAAGACACCACCTTGATCCCCCTTGCTGAGAGGATGAGGCCCCAGAGCTTAGAAGATCTGGCAGGTCAGGACCACATTGTCGGACCACACACCCTGCTTGGGAGGGCGCTCAGGTCAGGGAAAATCTTTCCAGTGATATTCTGGGGGCCTCCTGGCTGTGGCAAAACCACGCTGGCAAGACTCGTGGCAAAGCATACTGGCCTGCGGTTTCGCTCGTTTTCAGCAGTCACCTCTGGGGTTAAGGAGCTGAGAGAGGTGGTCGCCCTTGCAGAACACACCCGGGGCACCACCGGGAAGCCTACCATATTGTTCGTTGATGAGATCCATAGATTCAACAAGGCCCAGCAGGACGCATTCCTCCCTCATGTGGAAAGCGGGCTTATAGTGCTTGTGGGTGCCACAACCCAGAACCCTTCCTTTGAGCTGATCCCACCGCTGCTTTCCAGAACAAGGGTCTTGGTGTTAAGGCCCCTTGATGAGGGGGCTATCAAGAAAATCCTGGTTCGCGCCATTCATAATCGAGACAGGGGCTTAGGTGCCCTAAAATTGGAGGTGACCCAAGAGGCCCTTGACCTGCTTGCTGCCACATCAGGTGGTGATGCACGGGTGGCCTTGAACAATCTGGAGGCTGCAGCCCTCTACGTAGTGAAACAGAAAGGTGAACAGAAAGGCCTTATAATCAGTATTGATTCTGTAAAGGCTTCCATTGCCACAAGGTCGCTTCCCTATGACAAGGATGGCGAAGAGCACTACAACCTCATCTCTGCCTTTCACAAGAGCCTGAGGGGAGGTGACGTGCAGGCATCCCTTTACTGGCTCTACCGGATGCTCGAGGCTGGTGAAGATCCTTTATTTATTGCAAGGAGGATGATTCGAGTTGCCACCGAAGACGTGGGCCTAGCTGATCCCCAGGCCCTCCAAGTGGCAGTGTCTGCCTTTGATGCGTTTGAGAGGGTGGGTCCACCTGAAGGGGAACTTGCCTTGGCAGAGGCAGCGGCCTATCTTGCCCTGGCGCCAAAGAGTAATGCCCTATACTTGGCAGAAAAGGAGGTAAAGAGGGAGATCAAGAGGACCGGGGCCCAGCCTGTGCCCTTACACATCAGAAACGCCCCTGCCAAGCTGATGAAAAAGCTGGGCTACGGAAAAGGCTACCTGTATCCTCACAACTATCCTGGGGCCAGGGTGAGGCAGGAATACCTGCCCCCAAGGCTCAAGAAAAGGGTGTTTTACCGTCCAACCGACAGGGGCTTTGAAGGCCAATTGCTGAACAAGGCGGCCCCCCACAAGAAAGACCTGGGCAAAGATAAATCTTAGTGCCCAGCACCTTATAAGTAAGCTAGCGAGCCTTCTATCTGGATCCTTGAAACACCCCGCCTGCCCGGTCACCATAGGTGGTTCCCACGACTCCCCATGCCCCGCCAGTGTATTCGGCCTGGGGGCCGTAGAAGGTCCCATTTACTGAACCGGTTGCAGCGTCAGGCACCCCTCCTGATTCTATGCTCCAGGAGCCGGTTTGAGGATCCAGGCTGAAGTGGCCATTGGTAATAGTTCCACTAGCATTGGTTATTCCAACGATATAGCTGCCACTGGAATCAGTAACATTCAGATCGAAATCAGAGACCACGCCACTTCCAAAGTCCACTTGAGAGCTAAAGGAGCCATCCAGCCTGACACCTCCTCCAGTAGTGAAAAAGGTGCCATGGGCCGTGCCAGTGTAGGAGACGATACCGCTTAGCCCGGAAATCACCGTATTGTCGGTGAGTTGGCCGAAAATGTACCAAGCAGGATTGTTCACATAATAGTTACTTCCGCCCACCTGCACCGGGGTTGTCATTGTCCAGTAACCCCATTCCATGTAATCGTTGCTCCCAAGGCGGGTTACTGTGAGTGGGTAAGACCGGCCCAGATTTCCTGAATCCAATGCCCCTCCATTACTTGTGAATCTTGTAAGATACGAGGTGGAATGGTCCACAAAGCCTGAGCTAAGCGTCATGGCGTCTCCAGCTGAACTAATGGATTGGGCAACCGGCGAAGATCCTGTATTGAAATCCTGTGGGGTTAATGTCACATAGGTGTCCTCAAGAGACAGGTCGCTTGCTTGATTTCTTGTGAGAAACGCGAAGAAGTAACCCGAGTACGGCCCGGCCGCCACTGTATTTTGCTCATTGGTCTCAGAGGAAGCAGACTCAGTTGCCTCAGCAAAGCTCTCCTCCAGGGCCTCTACAGGGATTTCCACCACCTCACCGCTAGGCTCCTTTTTACCAAAGGTCCTCTCCCCTTTGCCCACTCCAGTGTCTTTCTCGAACTCCTCTAAGTACTTAGGATCGGTTGGCTCAACCTGGCCAGTTTTTCCATTGTACTTGTATCCTGCTGGAACTACCACGCCGTCGACACCTATCTCGCCATCCTCGCAAAAGGCATCTGTATAGCTTTTACCTCCATCTGCTCCCCCCGAAGCCGCCACCACGGCTCCCATGGGCTGCGCAGAGGCCACTATGGTAGGCAGGGCGCTAGTGGCCGAGCCATCTTCCCAGTAAACATGGATCCCAAACTTGGTGCCCCGCACACCCACAACCGCAGTGGGGGTATTGACCTTAAATGACATGGTCCGGTAGCGGAAAAGCCTCAGGGCATAGAACATGACCTTGCCTTTCAACATGCTGAAGAAGGACTTTTTCACCTTTTCCTTTCTTTGGTCCACATATGTATCAATGCTAAATTGGGTATTGGCTGCCATGGCCACCACATCGTCGTCAAATAATCGGATTCGGCAGCGGGAGTTATCCAATGTATAAATGGCATCATTTTCAAAAATTGTATCTCCTGCCCTGGCATAATAGGCCTCGGAGGTACCCCTGTGGACCACAATCACATGACCCTGCATGGCCTGGACCTGGCCGGCCTTTTTTGCATCCACCGCCATGAAGTAATCTTTTATGTCAAGCCCTTGGAGGGCCTTTGGAAGAGGTCCCACGGGAGGCACCGTGCCTCGGCCCACCGGTTGCGGCCGCAGGGGCTTAGGGGGTGTTGCGGCTTGTGGCTCGGGTTTCTTGGGCTTGAACAACTCGGGAGGGGCCTCCTCCTTTTTCACCACCTCAACCGCAGCAGGGAGCAACGCCTTGACCGCCTCGGACACATCTCCATAAATATGGATCTCCGTCCTTCTATTCTTGGCCCTGCCAGAGGGGGTCTTGTTCGTGGCAATAGGGTTGTCAGGGCCAAATCCTTCCGTCTGGATTCGATCAGGATCCAAATTGAATCTCTCCACCAAGATTCTCTTGATGGCCTCAGCCCTCATCCGCGAAAGGCGCATGTTCAGTTGCCTAGGGCCTGTGTTGTCCGTATAACCCCTGATCACCACCCGGTAGTTTTTACGTTCAGGGCTTTTTAAAAGCTCGGCAAGCTCTTGAAGCCGCTCTAGGTATTTGGGGCTCACCCTGGCCGAATTTATGGGATAATTAATCATCAAGATCTTGCCCAAATAGACCTCTCCCTTTGCATCCTTGTGGGCAAGTTCCAGCGCTTTAATGGACTCCGCAATAGATGATCCTGTCTCCCCTGTGACAGGCTGAGAAAATATCCAGCAAAGCCCTATAACAGTAAGCATCAAAAGGACTAGCCCTCTTTTGCCCATATACATCCTGATCTTCATGGCCCTCTCCCTCCCCGGTTAAAACCTCACGCCTATGCTGAATCCATAAATAGTCTTGTCAAAATCGTAAAGCTCCGTGTTTGAATCATTGTCAAGCCAGTTAAAATACACGGTTCCAAAGACATGCTTCCAAACGCCCTTGGTCAGCCCTACATATAGGTTATGCCTTTCGTCTTCCCTGTCATAGCTCCACCCAAACCTGCGGGCAGGCAAAGGCTGGCCATCATGGTCCCTTTCAGAATAGACATAACGAAGGTAACACTCCAGGTCCCAAGGAAGCTTAATAAACAAAGAGGCCCCAACACTAAACCCGTCATAACTGTAGCCATCGTCCTCAGCGTTCAAGTTTTCATCAGAATAGAAAAAAGAAATCACCTGTTTTTTTTCGTTAAAATAAAGTTTGGGCCCTACGGTCCAGATACGGTTAGTATTGGTTTGTCCCTGCCTGTCATAAGGATTATAGTCATCGTCAAGGTAGGTAAACCCACCACTGATACTCAACCACTTGGTTAGGAAGTATTCCACAGAGGGGGCAAACAAGACCCTGGTGTAAAGAGGTTCATGTCCGTATACGGCCTTTCCAAATCCCGCGGGCAGTTTGAATATAACCCTCTTGGCAACCCACCACGGTGCTGCTGTGACTTGAAAATAGGTGAAGTCAAACTTATGATGATCCAAGTTATGGGTCTGGTAAAGGCTGGCAGCCGTATTTATCATAAACCCGTTTGGCCTGCCCGCATCAAAAAGCAACCTTCCCCCCATATGTATGACACCCACCCAATCACTGACCTCCTTTTGGGTGTCCTGGAGCTGAATCTGGCCTCCCACAGGGGTGCGGATCAGTTCGTCCTCAGGGCCAGCACTAACATTGCTGTCATGCTGGAGGCCTACCCCCAGCCTAAGGGCCGGATAAGCCCGCCCGGACATCTCTGAGATCTTGGAAAGAAGTCGCTCTATATTCTTCCTGACAGGCTCAGGAGGATTGGAGGCCAATACGGTCTTGAGCTCCTCTCTGGCCTTCCCATATCTGCCTGCCTTGTAATAGGCTGTGGCAAGCTCAAGCCTCACCCTGTGGAGCTCCGGGTCGATGGTGAGCATCTCCTGGAACTTGGCTATTGCAAGATCCACTTCTCCTGCCCTCAGGGCACACGAGCCCAACCAGAACTTTACGTCCATAGTGTCAGCTTGTTGGGCAATCTCTTTGAGCAGGGGCAAGGCCTTTGAATATTCGTGCTCATAGAAGAGCTCTAGGGCCTTGGCCAGTTTCTTGTCAAGGGCTGCTACCTCACCGGGAGCCATGGCCTTTAGTTTTTCCCTGATTTTGTTGTCATGGGTCATGGCCTTGGCACTCTTTGTATAAATGGGCTTTGCAAGGAACTCCTCTCCAAAGGCCGCGGTGGAAAAGATTGCCAAAAAGGCCAATACGGCCAAGCCTCCCACTGCTTTAAAAAGATAGTCGAGTCGGTTCATAAGGCCTCCTTGTGGCATAAGGGTCAGCTAATTGCATAATTTCTAAGATGGAAAGGAACCCTGGGGGGTAGATACATCAAATTACGCCAAATTATTACCGGCTGTCAAGCAATTGCCCTTTACAGCCTGGGATTTTAAGCCCGCATCCGGAGCTTCTCCATTAAGTAAGCGGCGGCTATCCCGGAGCCAAAGGCAATTGCGAGGTTGGAGGCCAGAGTGATGCCTAACATCAAGAGGGAGACGAACAACTGCTCCCTTTCTTTGAGGTCAATTATGGTGAGGGCAAGCTGGGCACCTGCAAAAAGAAGCAAGACCCCAAGGACAGAAACCGGAATAAGGTAGACAAGGGTAAGGATATTGCGGCCAAACAAGATGGCCAATATAAGGAAAATGGAGCCGATAATCAGATTGGAGCCAGCACTCCTTGCCCCGAACCGGTAATGGGCAGCCAGCCCGCCTGCCCCATGGCACAAAGGCATCCCTCCCACCATAGCGGCCCCTATGTTGGCAAGTGCCATGCTGATACAAGCGGCCCTGTAAGTGACCTTGTGCGAGGATCTACCAAAATACTCTTTTGAAAGATCAGTATAGGCAACTACTGCATTTCCAACAGTCATGGGGATCTGGGGGAGGACTAGGACCAAAAGGGCAAAGCTAATATCAGCCCATGAGGGAAAGCCAAAAGGAAAAAGCCCTGGAATATGAAACCCCAGATCACTAAGGCCCATGGACTTATTGGTGCCAAACACCAGCCCCAACAGCATTCCCCCCAAAATCAATGCAAGGCCTG
>JAMOVZ010000351.1 GCA_027061865.1 Desulfobacterales bacterium | reverse complement strand
AAAAGCAAAAACGTCACAATGCAGCCTGCAATCCCTATTATCAGGCCTATGGGAACAGGCCCCAGGGATTGGAATTTCAAATAGGGTTCGGCCACACCATGAATCTGCTGGAACCGGGAACTTCCCGCCATAAACCTCACGCCCTGAGCCATCAACAGCACCCCTGTTGAGAGCTGCACCCCGCGTACCACGGCCTTGGGAATCAGTCTTCCAATCAGGGTCATTGCCCCACTAACTCCCAGAACCAACAGAACCGCCCCCATGAGCAGCCCTGAGGCTTGAATCTGAATGGCCGAAACCCCCATGGCAACAGAATATGCCCCAATGACCTTCATGGGTTGGACCGGCACCGTGAGGCCAAAGTACAGGCCAGAAATAAGATAGAAAAGGCCGACAGTGAAAAACACTCCAGTGGGATCCAGGCCATTTACCAATATCATGCCAAGGGCAAGAGGCAGCAAGGTGCCTAAATCCCCTAGGGAGCCGGCAAGCTCCATCCTGTCAAACCTTAAGGCCTGTTTCATGCCAAACTCACTCCGAATTTCCTTGATTCCCTATTACCACCCAGTTAGCATAGAAGTCCATATGGTTGTGTCTTGTTTTTTAAAGGAGGCCAAGGATGCCAGGGAGAAATTACAAGGCCCTATTTTCCAGCGACTGGAGTGAATGCCTCTCCCCAAGCGGTCCTTTTGATCCCATTACCTTTAATTATCCTGAACTAAGAGAAGAGCTAGCTTCCATATTCAGGCTCTACACCAGCAATCAGATCTCCTTGTCTGAGGCAGCCCAAAAGGTAAAGGGGCTCCTGCCAGGTCCTATCGGGCAAGAACAAATGGATTCCTACCTTGCCGCTCATTTCAAGACCTATAAAGGGCTCCCCCAACTCATTGATTGGTGCCACCAAAATGGGGTCCTTTTTATGATAAATACTACGGCGGCCATTGGATTCTTTCAGCGAGTGTTTGCCTTGGGGTTTTTGCCAAGAGTGCAGGCGCTCTCAGGCCATCCCCTGATCAGATATCCCGGCTTGGATTCCGATCCTCCCCACATTTTTGAACTTATGGAAATTGAGGACAAGCCCAAAAACACCCAAGCCGTTTCGCGGTTGTTCAACATACCACCCCGGAAGATCATAATCATGGGTGACAGCGGCGGAGACGGTCCCCACTTTGAATGGGGAGCTCGTGTTGGGGCATTGCTAATAGGAAGCATGACAAAACAATCCCTTCAACTTTACTGCCAAAAGCGCGATATAAAAATTGATCACTATTTCGGCCTAACATACGAGGCCGGACAAGACAGGGATGTTGAAAAAGAGATGGAATTTGATTTTTTTGAGCTCGCAGCCATTATAGAAGAACGGATTTCTGGTTGACCCTAAAACTTAACTCCCTCTCTTAGGCCCAATGAAGCAACAGATTCCCAAAACCAAGATCGTGGCCACCATCGGCCCTTCCAGCAATTCGCCTGAAATACTGAAGGGGCTCATAGCATCAGGCATGCGCGTTGCCAGGCTGAATTTCTCCCATGGCACCAGGCAACAGCATGCTGAGACCATAGAGCTTATCGGACAGCTTTCAGATGAGCTAGGGGTTCCAGTGGCTGTGCTCCAAGACCTTTCAGGGCCGAAGATAAGGGTAGGCGAGATCCCAGAGCCCGGCCTGGTGCTGGAAAAAGGGAAATCCTTTGTGCTCACCGCCACCCAGAGAGTTGTGGACCAAAACAGGATTTCGGTTTCCTATGAAGGGCTTCCCTCCGACCTCAAGGCAGGCGACACCATCCTTCTTGCAGACGGCCTAATGGAACTGAAGGTGGAGCGCGTTCAGGGCCCTGACATTTACTGCCGTGTGGTGCGCGGCGGCGTTCTTACCAGCCACAAGGGCATTAATGTGCCCTCACAGAGCGTCAGCATTCCTTCCCTCACACCCAAGGATCGTGAGGATCTCTTATTTGGATTGGAAAAGGGTGTGGATTATGTGGCGCTCTCCTTTGTGCGCAAGGCCCAAGATGTATCAGATCTCAAGGAACTCATAACCAAACAGGGAAAGCAAACCCCGGTAATAGCAAAAATCGAGAAGTGGGAAGCCGTGGGGGCTATCGACCAAATACTCGATGTTGCCGATGGGATCATGGTTGCAAGAGGCGACCTGGGCGTGGAAATCCCCCTGGAAGAGGTTCCTATGGTCCAGAAGGCCTTGATCCGCAAAGCCAACCTCAAGGGCAAGCCTGTTATTACGGCCACGCAGATGCTTCGCTCCATGGTTGATCAGCCGAGGCCCACCAGGGCTGAGGCGACTGACGTGGCAAACGCCGTGCTTGACGGAACCGATGCCGTGATGCTCTCAGAAGAGACAGCAAGCGGCAATTACCCAGTTGAATCCGTGGACCAGATGAGAAAGATAATAAAAAAGGCAGAAGAAAAATTCCCCCACAACAAGTACCTGGAGCTTATTCCCCAAATGAGCATATCAGAATCCGTGGCCCATGCTGCCTGCGTTCTTGCCGACCACTTGGATGCATCGGCAATCATAGCCACCACAAATTCCGGCCTCACGGCCAGGCACATTTCCCGCTACAGGCCGAGACAGGGCATCCTTGCCCTGTCACCCAAAAAAGATTCTGTCAGGAGCCTTTGCCTATATTGGGGCTGTTTCCCCAGGCTGGTCCAAGACCCAAAAGACACAGACGACATGTTCCAAATTACTGCCACCGCTGCCCTTGAAACAAGCCTGGTCAACAGGGGCGATATGGTGGTAATCACAGCAGGTCATCCATTCTGGGTGGCTGGTACAACAAATATGCTCAGGGTTGACAGGCTCTAACCTGAGCTTTTTGCTCTTAAGGCTAGGAAAAGAAGGGGCCCCTTGAATGAAGGCGATGATTTTGAAGCGGATAAGCAGTCTTGCTGCAGAGAAAAATCCACTGGTAATGGCCGAGTTGCCAACTCCAACACCTGGAAAAGGGGAGATCTTGGTCCGGGTCCATGCCTGCGGAGTCTGCCATACCGAGCTTGACGAGATTGAGGGCCGCACTCCCCCTCCCAGACTTCCCGTGGTGCTGGGCCACCAAGTGGTTGGGACAGTGGCGGCCCTTGGGCCGGGGAGCAAAAAATTCGGTGTCGGGCAACGAGTCGGGGTAGGCTGGATATTTTCATCATGCGGCCACTGTGAGTATTGCAGCCAGGGGGAAGAAAACCTCTGTGATGACTTCCGTGCCACGGGTCGGGATGCAAACGGAGGATATGCAGAATACATGGTAGTGCCCGAGACCTCCGCCCACTCAATACCAGAGGTGTTTTCTGACGCAGAGGCTGCCCCGCTCCTCTGTGCCGGGGCAATTGGATACCGCTCGGTCAGGCTCTCCCGGATCCGGGATGGCCAAACCATGGGGCTCACAGGATTTGGAGCATCCGGCCACCTTGTGCTAAAAATGCTGCGCCACCGATACCCCGGCACAAAGGTCTTTGTATTTGCCAGAAGCAAACACGAGCAAGCATTTGCCCTGGAGCTGGGGGCAGTGTGGGCAGGAGACACAGAGGCGCAAAGCCCTGAAAAACTCCACGCAATCATTGACACAACTCCGGTGTGGAAGCCGGTGGTGGAAGCGCTGAAAAATCTCCGGCCAGGGGGAAGATTGGTGATAAACGCCATCCGGAAGGAAGACGTTGACAAGGAATACCTCCTCCGGCTCGACTACCCCTTGCATCTCTGGATGGAAAAGGAGATAAAGAGCGTTGCAAATGTCGCAAACCGCGATATCCGCGAATTTTTACAACTGGCCTCAGAGATTCCCATTAGGCCAGAATATCAGGAATACAGGCTGGAGGATGCAAACAGGGCCCTCCTTGAACTGAAGGAGCGCAAAATAAGGGGCGCAAAGGTCTTGAAGATCGGACTGGATTAAACCCGCCTTTTAGCTTAACCATCTGTGTCCTGCTAAGCTAACTTTTTGGGCTTTATTGATTTAGTCCATAGGGCCGATTATTTGATTCAGCACCTGTTGTTTATGCGGCTGCCCCTAAACCATAACAACCAGTTATCCCAAAAATACAGCAATAATGAATTACAACCCTTTCACACTGTCTTTTTCAGGTCCTGACTCCCACTTGGAGGAAGAGTTTCAGCATGCCTATTTTAGAAACTCTTTGAAGATCGTTAAGATAACTTTTCTTCTTGCAGCAATTTTTTACGGCCTTTTTGGCATTCTGGATGCGGTGATGTTCTCTCATTCCAAAAAGGTTGCATGGACAATAAGATATGCTGTGGTATGCCCTGCAGTACTCATTCTCTTTGCCCTGTCTTATTCCAAAAATTTCTACAGGTACTGGCAGGCTGCTCAAGTATTGCTCGTAGCCATGGCAGGCATAGGGATCTTGGGTATGATAATTACCGCACCACAGCCTGCCAACATGGGATATTATGCGGGATTGATGCTCGTGTTGATGTATGGCTACACCGCCCTAAGGTTGCGCTTTATCTGGGCCACTGCCGTGGGATGGGCAATCGTCCTGCTGTACGAAATTGTCGCCCTTTACGTAATTCGAATCCCCACACGTATATTCATAAGCAACAATTTCTTCCTAGTAACATCAAGCCTTATTGGAATGATTGCCTCTTACTCCATTGAATATTTTGTGAGAAGGACCTTTTATGCTCAACATCTTTTAAGGAGACAAAAGGCCAAGGTGTTGGAGATAAACCAGGAACTGGAGTCCAAGGTCAGGGAGTTGAAAGAGGCATCTGCCAAGATAAAAACCCTGAGCGGGCTTCTTCCCATCTGCTCCAAGTGCAAAAAGATACGGGATGATAAGGGCTACTGGAAACAGATAGAGCACTATATCAGCATTCATTCTGACGCCGAGTTCAGCCATGGCCTCTGCCCCGAGTGCGCCCAGGAACTCTACGGCGACATCCTGCCAAACAAAGAATCCGATTAAGTCCAGCACTGTGGGGACAAATACAGCCCACTTGGAAAATGAGGGTTGAATTGCTAGAAGCTTTGAGGCTATGGTACGGCCTGGACTCTATATTGTTAAGTTGAGTAGGAGCGCTATGAAGGTAAGAGTCATACACCTCAGTGGCTGTGATGCCACCCCTGAGGCCATTTCCCTTATAAAGAAGGTTGCTCAAGACCTGGGAACCAACATTGAACTTGAAGAGATTGTGATTTCTACACCAGAAGAGGCAACCAAATTTCGGCACCTGGGAAGCCCAACGGTCCAGGTAAACGGGATTGATATAGATCCCGGCGCAAGGGGCTTGATTCAATACTCTCTGGCCTGAAGGCGTTATGGGGCATCGTCGGTGCCCCCGGAAGAGATGATCCGAACGGCCTTCTTGGAAGCCAAAGCCATGGGAACAAAGGCCGGCAACGGCTCCACGCCTCCCCTTGGCACCACATAGAAGATGCTTGTATCTACCAGGACCCTTAAGGTGTTGGCCGCCATTGTCTGGATTTCGGGCGGAGTTATCCTTGTGCTCAAGGGTTACAGCGTGCTGGCAGGGGCAAAGAGGCTGAATCCTCAGCTAAGTTGGCCTTGGATAGCAGCCTTTTCTGGCATTTTGCTTGGGCTCCTCAGGTCAAAGGTATTATTCGTCAAGAGCTGCAAGAAAAATCTCCAGAGAATTGAGGCCCTCAACACCCCGAGGGCCTGGCAATTTTACAAGCCCTGGTTCTTTGCCGCCCTCGCATTGATGATTCTTTTGGGAGCTGTTATCACAAGGGCAGCGGAGGGTAATTATGTGCTTTTAAATATAGTTGGGATGGTTGACCTCAGCATCGGCGCAGGTCTTATCTTGAGCGCCCCCACATTCTGGACCAAAGGCCCACGGCCATGAAAGTATGTAAAATTGACCATCTCGTCTTAACCGTCAAGGACGTGGAGGCGACCCTATCCTTCTATGAAAAGGTGCTAGGAATGGAGAGGGTCTATTTTGGAGACGGCCGCGTGGCGCTGCTTTTCGGCCAACAAAAGATAAACCTTCATGCCTCAGGTCACGAACTGGAGCCAAAGGCTGCTAGGCCTGCGCCCGGGTCGGCTGATCTTTGTTTCATTACAGAGCTTCCCTTGGACGAGGCAATGAGGCATGTTGCTTCAAAGGATGTGGAAATAATCAAGGGTCCTGTGACAAGAACAGGGGCAAGAGGGAAGCTCCTGTCATTTTACTTCCGTGACCCTGATGGAAACCTGATCGAAGTAGCAAATGCACTAACTTCCGAATAGGTCCCTAATGAAAATTGCATTTGTTGTCTTTGACAAACTCACCCTTCTTGACCTGGTGGGATTCTATGACCCTGTGACCCGGCTCAGGACAATGGGTTTTTTGCCCGAGCTTGAATGGGACATTTGTGGCCTGGACAAACACGTGGCCGATGACAGGGGGCTTTGGCTTCGCGTATCCCGGGTAGGAGAAAGCCTCTCTGGGTATGACGTCCTGTTCCTGCCCGGAGGAATCGGAACCCGCAAGCTCTGCAGCCACAGGCCCTTTTTGGATTGGCTCGCTACCGGGAAAAACATCCCTCTCAAGGCATCTGTCTGTACGGGGGCTCTTCTGCTTGGAGCTGCGGGCTTCTTGGAGAATAGGCCTGCCACAACCCACCCGAGGCTCCTTGATGAGCTAAAGGCCTATGGGGCCCATGTCTCAAGCGCCCGCATTGTGGATGGTGGCGATGTGGTCACAGCTGGTGGGGTTTCAGCATCCCTCGATTTGGGGTTGTATATTGTTGAGCGCTTGGCCGGAGAGAATGCCATGAGGCGGATCGCCACACAAATGGATTATCCCTATCAGCCCTCCCCTGAGATGCTCCTGGTTTGCCCCGCTTGACAAAAGCCTTTCCTTTGAAAATCCCCTAAACTTATTAAGCTCCCCCAAAGGGCGCCGATTCTCTCAACTTCCACTGAGCAAACCAGGGGGGAGGACAGTGGCAAGCCGTTATTTTCTGAAAGAGTCAAGGTCCAACACGCCGTAAGGCGTAAAGGCGGTTCTAATAGTCAGGGCGATGGCAAGGAGCACAGTTATGGCAGTGCCTGTAAAGATGGCAATCATGATGCCAATCTGATACTTTATGGCAGCGGAGGGGCTGGTCCCTCCAAGGATCACCCCCGTCATCATCCCAGGCAATGAGACCAACCCGATTGTTGCCATGGTTGCAACCGTGGGCATTAGTGCTGCCTCGCAGGCATCACGCAAATACGGCAGGACCGCCTCTCTGATCCTGGCCCCTTGGGCCAGGGCCAGGAGATAGGCCTTCTCCCCCTTTCTCAACGATTCATAGAAATTCCTGATACCTATTATGTCCGCCCTTAGGCAGTTGCCAAGGATCATTCCTCCTATGGGAATGACATATTGGGCCTCGAGGAGAGTGGGGCGGTTTAGAAGCGGCCCAACAAAGAACAACAAAGGCAGGGCTGTTCCCATGACAAGGGCACAGAAAAGGGGCAAGGCAAAGCGGTTTAACCTGAGTTTCACCCCCCTGATAACCGAAAGGTCGGCCACCGCCACCATAACCAGAAGCCATAAGGTGTTGATCCAAGGCCTGTCCAGTTCAAATACCACTTGGAGGTAGAGGCCAACGAATGCCAGCTGAAGGGTCATACGTGCCACTGAAAGGAGAGTCTTTCTCACCATAGGCACTCCCAGCCACAGCATGGCCCCTAAAGGGATAATCAACAGGCTGTAATAAAGGGCAAGGCGCGTTATCTCTATATCTACTGCACCCATTGTTTTTCCCCTAATTCAAGGTCACCACCCTGTGGGCGAGGGCGCGCAGGTCAGGGTCGTGCGAGACAACAAGGGCAGTGAGGTCTTCCTGTGAAGCCAAAAATTCTATCAACCTCCTCTTGCTCAGATCATCCAGGGCAGATGTGGGCTCATCCAACAACATTATGGGCCTGTTCAACAGAATGGCTGACACAATGGCCATGCGCTGTTTTTCACCTCCAGAGAGCACCTGAACCTCTTTTTCGAGCAGCTCCATGGGGAGCAAGAAATGACGGAACAGCTCTGGAATCCTTTCCAAATTCGACCTCAGGCTCCTATTCGCCTTGTAAGTAAACGGCCTTTCAAGCCATTCCTCAACCGTTCCATTTCCCGGTTCTGGCTCTTGCGGCACATATCCGATCTGGGTGCGGAGATCCCATATGGTCTCTGGCCGGATCTGTTGGCCTCTTACAGCAATATAGCCCTTGGCAGGCACAGTGAAGCCCAAAATGGAGCGAAGAAGGCTTGTCTTTCCCGCCCCTGATGGCCCCTTCAAGACAACCCTTTCCCCGCTGGATACCAGCAGGGAAAACCCCTCAATGAGCACCCTTCCTTCAAAGGCTAGGGTTAGGTCTTTTATTTCTATAGCCGGACTACCAGTGTGGTCCTCTTCTTGTGAGACAGCTTTTGCTTCCATCAACCCATCTCTTCCCAAAGTGTTTTTACCCGCTCCCTCAAAAACTCCAACACCTCTCGGCCCTTAGGGGTCAAATAATATTTCTTGATGCTGCGGGGGCCTCGGCTCGGATCGGCCTCGGAGCGCAGCCAGCCGTTTCGTTCCATTCGCTGAAGAAGAGGATACAATGTCCCCGGGCTCAAGTCATAGCCGTGGCCTCTGAGCTCCTTTAACATCCACATCCCCACCACCGGCCCCTCCCCGGCATGGTGAAGAATATGGATCTTCCACAATGAAAGCAATATCTCGCGGGACAATATTTTCATCTCTTGGTCCATATCGGCAATCATAATCGAAAACCGTTATTAGTCAACCTGTTATTTTGACACATTATCATCCCCTTTTTCCAAAAATAAGGGCTTCGAGCTCCGAGCTGACAAGTGACCTCAGGGAAGTGGATCTTGGTTGAGAGGAAGGTGGCATGCAACCCCATTTTTGTGTTAATCCATATTGAGTCTTTGTCGGATTGATGCAGCCAAAAATAAGAATGGTTGAGGATAGGGCCTTGGACATACCAGAGCGGTGGGAGACCTTGGACTTTCAAGCCCTCAAGGGCTTAGTCATGGTCCTGGGGGGCCCTGACGTGGGAAAAAGCACCTTTGCCCATTACCTTTGGCATAAACTGGCCGGGCGCGGCCAAGGGGTGGGATTCCTGGATGGCGATCCAGGGCAGAGCAAACTAGGGCCGCCGACCACCATGACCCTTGTGACAGGTAAACCCACCGCCTCTTTAAAAGCAGAGGCCCGCCAGGTGAGACGGGCATTTGTTGGCTCTGTGTCCCCATCGGGGCACATGCTCCAGATGCTGCTTGCCTGCTCAAAGCTGATAAAGGCGGCAAAGAGGGCAGGAATCCAGACCCTGGTCTACGACACCACCGGCCTCATCCACAGGGAACAGGGAGGTCTCCTCTTAAAACAAACAAAGATCGAGCTCTTTGCGCCCTCTACTATCTTTGCAATCCAGAGAGGAGTGGAGCTGGAACACATCCTTGCCCCGTTTAGGCGGAGCAAAAGATTCAGGGTAATTGACCTTAAGCCATCGCTTGCAACCCGGGAGCGCAACACATATGAGAGACGAGCCCATAGGAGGACCCAGTTCGCAAAATACTTCGAGGGGGCCCGCAGCGTGGTGTTGGACTGGTCAACCCTCGGGGTGTTACCTAGGCCATACTTTACACGAACCGGCCTGGTGGCCCTAGAAGATTCTTTTGGCCTCACCTTGGCCTTGGGGATTACCACTGAGGTCTTTCCAAAAGACCGACAGGTCTCGCTCCTAGTGCCTCCAGTGCCCCTAGACAAGCTGGTGGCCCTCAGGGTGGGAGACATGGGCCTTGACCCTCAAAGCTTTGAAGACCACCGGCTCTAGCCCCTTTCAAAATTAACAAGGGAGCGGCTAATTGAATTTACTTGATAGCTGCTCCATAGGCGTATATCATCCTTGGAACTTTATTTACTCCTGTTCAATTTGTGAGGGAAAAGGCGTGAGTCATCTACATGGGTTTGAGCTCATAGAAAAGAAAGAAATCCAAGAATACAGGACAGAGGCCACCCTTTACCGGCATATAAGGACCGGGGCCCAGCTCCTCTCCCTGATCAATAATGATGAAAACAAGGTCTTTGGAATCACATTTCGCACTCCCCCACCTGATTCCACAGGCGTTGCCCATATTCTCGAGCACTGCGTTCTTTGCGGCTCAAGAAAATACCCGGTAAAAGAGCCCTTTGTGGAGCTGTTAAAAGGGTCTTTGCAGACCTTCTTGAACGCCTTCACCTATCCTGATAAAACTTGCTATCCTGTTGCAAGCCAAAATCTCCAAGACTTTTACAACCTCATAGATGTTTACTTGGATGCGGTCTTTTATCCCTTGCTGGATCCTTATACTTTCAAGCAAGAAGGCTGGCACCTGGAGGCAGAAAGCCCCAAAGGCCCTTTCCGGATCCAAGGGGTGGTTTACAACGAAATGAAGGGGGCCTACAGCTCCCCTGACTCGGTGCTCTCCGAATATTCTCTTCAGTCCCTTTTCCCCGACAACCCCTATGGGTTCGACTCAGGCGGAAACCCAAAAGAGATCCCCAATCTCACTTACGAGCAGTTCAAGGCCTTCCATGAGCGCTTCTACCATCCGTCCAATGCGAGAATCTATTTTTACGGAGATGACGACCCCGACAGCAGGCTCAAGATAATTGATGAATATTTAAGAGGCTTTGAAGCCCTTGAGATAGATTCCAGGATTCCCCCCCAACCACCTTTTTCAAGTCCGAGACTGGTGGAACACCCTTATATGGTGGGAGAAGGCTCAGCCTCTTCAAGGGCCATGGTCACCTGCAATTGGGTGCTGGCCAATACGGAAGACACCTTGACAAACTTCTCCCTAAGGATCTTGGAATACATCTTGTTGGGCATGCCTGGATCCCCATTGCGCAAGGCCTTAATAGAGTCGGGGCTGGGCGAGGACCTTGCAGGAGACGGCCTTGGTGCGGAATTGCTTCAGATCTATTTTTCAACCGGCCTCAAAGGTGTGGATGAAAACAACTTGCCCACGGTTCCGGAGCTTGTAAAAGAGACCTTGGTCAAGCTGGCAAGGGAGGGAATTGACCCAGGCACTGTGGAGGCAGGCCTAAACACCATAGAGTTCCGGCTGAGAGAAAACAATCCAGGCCGTTTTCCCCGGGGCTTGGTCCTGATGTTGAGGGCGCTGACCACCTGGCTATATGATCATGATCCCTTTGCCATGCTTGGTTTTGAAGAGCATCTCGTGAGGATCAGGAATGCAGTGAAACAAGGGGGCCACTTTGAGGGCCTGATTCAGTCCCTGTTTCTTGAAAACAATCACCACACAGTCCTTTATCTAAAACCTGACCCCGGCCTCAGGGCACGGGAAGAGGCAGAAGAGGCAAAGCGCATAGAGCGCCTCTGCTCCACTCTTAGCCCCCAGGAACTGGAACGCATCGTCAAGGAATCCTTTGAACTAAAAAAGAGGCAGCAGACCCCTGACCCGCCAGAGGCCCTTGCAAAACTTCCCACCCTCAGGCTCCAAGACCTTGATCGCAGGAACAAGCTGATACCCCTTGCCATAGAGAGGCAGGGGGCAGCCCGGATCCTTTTTCACGACCTCTTCACCAACGGGATTATTTATTTGGAATTGGGTTTCGATCTGCACCACCTCCCAGAAAAACTCATTCCCTATGTGCCGCTCTTTGGCCGTGCTTTGGTGGAGATGGGCACCGAAACGGAAGACTTTGTAAGGCTTGGCCAAAGGATCAGCCAAAAAACAGGGGGGATTCACCCAGAGGTCTTCACATCCCCTTTGCTGGGCCGGGAGGGGAGTGCTGCCTGGCTGTTTCTGAGAGGAAAGGCCATGGTCAAACAAGGCCAAGACCTTCTGGAAATCTTGAAGGATATTTTGCTCATCCCAAGGCTCGATAACAAGGAGCGGTTCGCCCAGATGGTCTTGGAGGAAAAGGCCAGGGCAGAGCATGACCTGGTCCCAAGCGGCCATCAAGTGGTAAATGTAAGGCTCAGGAGCCATTTTGGGGAAGGCTTTTGGCTTGCTGAATTGATGGGAGGAATAAGCTACCTCTTTTTCCTCCGAGATCTGGCCTCGCGGCTTGAGACCGGGTGGTCCGGTATCTTGGACTCCTTGATGGCACTCAAAGAGAGGCTTTTTGTCAGGGAGAACATGGTTGCCAACATTACCCTTGATGAGGAGGCTTTTGTGCGGTTCAAGCCCCTTTTGAGGGAGCTCATTGAGGTGCTTCCTGAAAACAATCGCTCCACAGAGAGCTGGAATCCCAAGCCGCCGGGAGCCCCTTTTGAGGGATTGACCATACCCTCCCAGGTCAACTATGTGGGCAAGGCCG
>JAMOVZ010000350.1 GCA_027061865.1 Desulfobacterales bacterium | reverse complement strand
TTTGATGTGGTGAGCACCTTGAGGGGTGAGCCTTCAAAGATGCTGTATGCAGAACTCACAGGCCTCCCCATCCCTGCTGATGCGGAGATCGTGGTGGAAGGCGAAATAGACCCAAGCGTGTTGAAGGAAGAGGGGCCGTTCGGGGAATATACGGGCTATTACACGGATGAGGTGTTAAAACCGATCCCCAAGCCCGTAATAGAAATAAAGAGGATCTATTACAGGAATAACCCTATCCTTGTCGCTACCACTGTTGGAAGGCCTGTGGGGGATCAGCACATGTTGTATGCCTTTGCAAGGAATGCCTCGCTTTGGACGGAACTGCAGAGGATGAAGGTCCCTGGTATCCAGTCCGTATATACTATGCCCGAGGCTGCAGGACGGTTTTGGGTCATCGTCTCTGTGCAGCAACTTTATCCTGGACATGCGGAACAGGTCGCCCACGCTGTCATTGCGACCAATACAGGCACCTATGGTGTGAAAGGCGTGATTATAGTGGATGATGATATACAGGCCGATGACCTGCCGAGGGTCTGGTGGGCCCTTGGTGTGAGATACCACCCCGAGAAGAGCACCCAGATCATAAAGCGGGGGAGGGCCACTCCCCTTGACCCCGCCCTTGTCTCTGAAGAAAACAAGCTTATTACCCCCAGGATAATTCTCAATGCCACAACCCCCTTTGAGGACAAGGGGAAACTCGTGGAGGTAAAGCTCAACCAAGAAAAGGTGGAAGAGATTAAGGCGCGCTGGGAAGAGTTGGGTCTTGAGGGAATTTAGATGGAGGAGGTCTCGAAAAATGGCATTTGAAAAGGACCTGAATGTTGCCCAACAGAAGGCCAAAGAGGTCAAGCTGTTTGTGCATGATATTCACGGCATCTTGACGCCCAATATCGTCTATTGCGACCAGGTGGGTGAAAGGAGGCACGAGTTTTGGCACATGGATGGGTTTGGTGACCTTTCGCTCAACATGAATGGTGTTACCCCTATTTACTTGGACAGTACCTCCATTGATGATGAAGGCCTCCACCGGGCCAAGGAACTCAAGCTCGACAAGCACTACTTCAGGACCACACCTGAACAAAGGGAGGCAAAGCTAGAGGAGATCAGGCAACAGTATGGAGTGACTGCCGGGGAGATCGCCTATGTTGGCTGTGAAATCACTGACCTCCAGATAATGAGAGGGGTTGGATTCAGTGTCGCCCCCCTGGATGCAGTGGATGAGGTGAAAGAGCTTGCCCATTACGTCACTCAGGCCTCAGGGGGAAGAGGGACAATCCGGGAGCTGTGCGAGTTCATCTTGAGGGCAAAAGGGCTCTGGGATGGCTGGGTCGAGAAAGTGGTCAAGATGGGTTACAAATAGGCAAAAAGGAGGCAGATACCCCCATGAAGATTAAACAAGGTGCTGTGGCAAAAGAAGGAGCAGTGGAGAAGGCCAAAAAAATCACATATGTGGTGATAGACATCCACGGGGTGCTGACCGATGGAACCTTATACTATACGGCAGAGGGCACAAAGTCAGAACGCTTCTCGTTGCATGACAAGCTCGGGTTTACCCTGCTAAGGCAAGGAGGACTTAACTACGCATTTTTAACCAGCAAGATCTCGAGGGCTGATCAAGCAATGGCAAAGGTCTATGGGGTCCCAGATGAGCGGCTCTGGGGTAGCTCTGCCAAGATGTCACTCACCGATGAGAAGCAAAAAGAGCTGGGATTCTCGGACGAAGAGATGGCCTATATTGGTGACGAGATGATAGACCTTGGAATGATGAAAAGGGCTGGCCTTGCTATCGCTCCGGCTGACGGCTCAAAAGAGGCGATTGAGATAGCCGACTATGTGACGCAGGCAGGGGGCGGCAGGGGAGTAGTTAGGGAAG
>JAMOVZ010000349.1 GCA_027061865.1 Desulfobacterales bacterium | reverse complement strand
TGAGAAAGCGAAAGATGTTTCCTTGGTTTACCGCTTCCATTGCGTTTTGAAGGTCACCGTGGCCCGTCAGCATGATCCTGACGGTCTCTGGCACCATCTCCTTTACTCTGGCCAGAAACTCGACACCATTCATCTTAGGCATCTTTAGGTCTGAGACAACCACGGCGTAGGGCCCATTCCTGGAAACGGCCAAGAGTCCTTCTTCAGGCCCAAGGGCAGTGTCAAATCTGAAGCGCTTCCGCAGCTGTCGCTTAAAGGCCTCCAGCACATTTACTTCGTCATCAACAAAAAGGATCTTCTCTTGCATTTCTTTCTCCGTCTGAATTATTCCATGGAAAGCCTTTCCCACAGCTCCAGCCTTTCAGCCAGGCCCAGGCGCTCCAGGTGCCTTCGGTCCATTTCGCCCGAATAGTCAATTTGGTTCTTTGCATTGAAGAGGTGTTCAAGCGCACTGGCTACGTGTATTGCAGTAAGAGGCGCAAATCTTCCTACAGGGCATTCCGCTGGCCTGTGGTGAAAGGCCAGTGCCTCCACAATGGCATCTGGCAACCCCCATACTCCCATTAGATAAGCTCCCACCTCTGCGTGTGTAGTATTGAATCTTTCCAATTCTTTTATTCTGATGGGAACCTGCTCTGAATTCGATTCTTTTATGATTTGGCCATAGCCTTCTGGAAAGCTGGCAGCCAGAACTAGTTTGCCCACGTCATGCAGTAGGGCGGCCATATAGCTTTCATCGGCTAAGCCTTTTTCAACATTTTCCACTTTGACTATCTCTCTAACGATCTTCCCCGTGGCTATGCTGTGGCTCCAAAGGGCGTCGAGAAATTTCCGTGGAATCTTCTTGTTATGAAACTCGGAAAAGACCTTTACTGAGAGCACCAGGGCCTTTGTGGTTTCAATACCAAGGAGAGTCACTGCCTGTTGAGGGCTGCTTATGTGCCGTGGAAGGCCAAAGAAGGCCGAGTTCACCAATTGCAGGATCTTGGCGGTCATGGCCACATCTTTCTCTATTATGCTTCCTATTTTTTGAATGGAAGGTTCATCGGATTGCAGTTCCTCCAAGATTTCCTGGTAGAGTTCAGGGAGGCTGGGCAAGGATTCAATGCTTGAGACCACCCGCTTCAAGGAATCATTGATAAGGATGTCCCGAAGTGCGCATGCCCTGTCAATGGTCAGTTTAAGTGTCTCAGGGTCGCAAGGTTTTGATAGGTACTGCTGGGCTACCCTTACAGACTTAAGAACCGTCTCCTTTTCCGAATGCCCCGAGAGTACAATTCTGACCACCTCAGGGTGCTCCTTCATCGCCTGCTCCAGGAGCTGGACTCCGTCCATCCCAGGCATTTTCATGTCAGATACTATGACATCAAAGGGAATTGTGTTCAGTTGGGCCAAGGCTTCCGGGCCACTCTCCACAAAGACCATGTCCCATTCTCTCCGCATACCCCGGAGCATCCTCTTGAGGCCACTGAGCACGTTCGGCTCGTCATCCACGAATAATATTCTTTTTTTGGCGGCCTGTGCCATAATCTAAACTTTCTCCTTCAAAGGCAGGCGGATGATAAACGTGGTTCCTTTGCCCACCTCAGTTTGAAGGTCAATGGTCCCCTGATGTTTGTCCACTACCATGGATCTCGCTATTGCAAGACCTTGTCCTGTGCCCTTGCCCACTTCCTTGGTGGTGAAAAATGGGTCAAAAATGCGCTCCCTAATCTCCTCTGGTATTCCAGTCCCGGTATCGCTTACCCGGATTTCCACCCAATTGCCTAATCGTTTAGTGCTGATTTTAATTTTTCCCTTTCCTCCCCCCTCCTTGACCACATCCGAGATGGCATGGGCAGCATTAATTATGAGATTTAAGATTACTTGATTCAGTTCCCCCGGCAGACAAGGCACTGGCGGGAGATCAGGGTCCAAGTCTGTTTCAAGATCAGCTACGTATTTCCACTCGTTCCTGGCAACTGTAATAGTATTTTCAATGGCGTGGTTAAGGTCTATGAGCATTTTTTCTTCAGCACCAGGGTGGGAGAATTCCTTCATAGCCCGCACTATCTTTGCAACCCGCTTCACCCCTTCCAAGCTTTGCTCGATAGCCTTTGGGATTTCTTCCATAAGATAGGGGAGGTCTATCTCGTCCTCCAGTGCTCTTGCCTCTTGGAGCTGTTGTTCCATTTTTTCACTGCCTCCCCGGCCTTCGCAGGTTTTCTTGTAAGCCTCTAAAAGCCTCAGAAGATCATTGAACGAGTCCTGGAGAAACTGGATGTTGTCGCCCACGAATTGGATGGGTGTGTTTATTTCGTGGGCGATACCCGCGGCCAATTGACCCACGGATTCTAGCTTTTGAGCCTGTAGCAACTGGGTCTCTAAAACCCGGCGCTCAGTGATGTCTGAACCCATTAAAATAAGGCCCAATAGATCTCCATCTTGGTTGATCTTAGGATTTACAGTAAAACCGAGGAATCCTCTTGTTCCGTCCTGGCGCCTGAAGGGTATGTCACATAGCCGTACAGGCTCTTTCGCCCTCTTGCATTGCTCTATTCCCTCAAGGACGCGTTCCAGCTCCCATGTCAAATCCAATTCTGAAAGTTGATGGAAAAGCACTTGCTCTTCCTGAAGCCCAAAGACATCCTTGGCCACCTTGTTCCATCGCCTCACTACTCCGTCGGGCGTAATTTCTATGAGCAGAGAAGAAAGAGAAGACACCATCTGTTCCAAGTCAGAGTGGGCCGCCCTCAACTCATCCTCCGCCTGTTTCCTTTTTGTGATATCGGTCAAAAAATTTAGAGAAGCCGGCTTGCCTTCCCAATCAATGACCACTCCACTGTTTTCAATCCAGCGAATATCGCCTTTTTTATGGATAAGCCTGAACACATATGTTTCAGGAATTTCCTCGCCGGCAAGCCTTGCCTTGTGGATCTTTTGCATTTTTTCCCAGTCATCCGGGTGAACCAGTTCTATCCAAGGAGTTCCAAGGAGTTCCTCTTTTGAGTAGCCGCTGATCCTGCATGTGGCGTTATTTGCAAATTTAAGCCTTCCATCCTGACCCACCACTATACCTTCTCTGATGTTTTCCACCAGGAGTCGATACTTCTCCTCAGATTCCTTCAGCGCTTCTTGCGAACGTTTACGCTCGGTGATATCCCGCATCACAGAGACATAGCCTAACGTCTTGCCTGAAGGGTCCTTTATGGCAGAGGTGGTGGTTTCAAAAGGTATCAATCTGCCATGCTTGGTGATAAATTCCCACTCCGAGCGGGCATACCCCTTTCTTTGGATTTCAGAGTAAACCTGTCTTCCAAAGGCTCGGAAGCTCTCCTCGCTCCGATGGCATATGGATACAGATTTTCCTATGACTTCACTCAAGTTGTATCCAAATATATCCAGGAAGGCCTGGTTACATGAAACTATTCGCCTTTCAAGGTCAAGGTGGACTATGGCGTCGGTGGTCCCCTCCACCAGGCTTCGATATAGCTCCTCTGACTTTCTCAGGGACTCTTCTGTCTTTTTGAATTGGGTTATGTCACACACAAGCACTACTATATTGCTGACTTCACCTGACTCTTCGATCATGGGATATGCCAATGTCCTTATCCATTCCATTGGATATCCGGGAGGCAATTTGGTTATCTTTTCATGAGGCTTCTTTGTGTGGAGCGCCATGAGGGCAGAGCAGTTTTTGCAAGGAGAGCTCTTTTGGTAGAAGACCTCATAGCACTTCTTTCCTACAAGGGGCCTATTCTTTTCAAACCATTTCTCCAGTGTCGAGTTGACCCTCTGAATGGTGAGCTCCGGGGTCAACACCCCGATTCCGTCTTGGATTGAATTAAGGATGTCATTAAGAAACCGTTCGTTTTCTGCATGCTTGCTCAACAGCTCTTTCAAGGATTGGCTTTTTTCTTGAAGGGTGGCTTCCAGTTCTTTTTGGTACTTCTCTGTTGAGAGGTCTTGCTTCCTGTGGTATATGGCGGCCGTTATTTGGGATAGAAGTTCATTTGCCTCAATGGGTTTGGTGACATAGGCGTCGGCCCCTGCGCGGATTGCCTCCTCTATTGTCTTGGGGTCATCAAGGGCGCTCAGCATAAGCACAGGGATCTCCGGCTTTTCTCGGCGGATCACTTTGCAAAGCTCTATACCCGAGTCCTCAGGCATGAGGATGTCCAAGATAACCAAGTCCACCTGTTCCTTGCTGAGCATTTCTCTTGCCTGGCTCCCGCTTGAGGCGAGCAGGTATTCATAGCCATTTGCCGCCAACATTTTTCCCAGTATGGAGAGCACGAATTCCTCGTTATCCACAACCAGCACCCTATTTGGTCGTTGTGCCACCATGGGTCTTTGCCTCCTTTGTAAAAGAAAATAAGGGGTGAGCCTATCTAAGATAGTCGGCAACCATTGAAAAATCTTAAAAAATTCCAATCAGATGAAGTTAGGCATTAATGGGGGCAGTCGGAAGGTGCGTGGCGTTATTTTCTCCAAAATTCAGGTGTGAGTAAGGCTATGACGGTGTATATTTCAAGGCGGCCCAGGAGCATGCAAAAGATGAGGATCCATTTTCCCGCCACCGGTACGGCAAGGTAATTCTTTACAGGCCCTACCAGGCCCAGGCCAGGCCCGATATTTCCGATTGAGGCGGCAACTGCCGCAAATGATGAAATCATGTCCAAGCCAAGGGCGGCCATAGCCAAGGTGGCAACAATGAAGAGCCCAATAAAAAGTATGAAAAAACCCCATATCCCCCTGAGTATATCCTGGGGAATGGGTTTGCCGCCCAGCTTTACTACTGTCACCGCGTGAGGGTGGATAATGCGGAATATCTCTTGATAGCCGTGTTTTATAAGGAGGATTACCCTCATTATCTTTATCCCACCACCCGTGGAACCCGCCATGGCTCCTAAAAACATGCAGCCAAGCAGGATCTGCTGTGAAAGGGATGGCCACTGGTCAAAATCTGCAGTGACAAATCCCGTAGTGGTTATGATGGATGATACTTGGAATAAGCCGTATTTAACGGCATCGCCTAAAGATGTATATATGTTTCCATAAATGTCGAGAACCACTGCCAGGGTGAATATACCAACCAGGGCCGTAAAGACCTTGAACTCGGAGTCTCTCCAAAAGGCTTCCCAGTTGCCTGTAAGCAATTTGTAGTGCAAAGAAAAGTTTATACCTGCAAGCAACATAAATATTATTATTACAAGGTGGATGTAGAGGCTGGAAAAGTGGGCGATACTTGCATTTTTTGTTGAAAAACCGCCAGTGGGCATAGTGCAGAAGGCGTGGCATACGGCATCGAACAGGCCCAATCCCCCGAATATGAGCAGCACCACTTCTGCTGCTGTGATCAGGATGTAGACCTTCCAGAGCACCTTGGCCGTCTCTGATATCCTGGGCTTAAGCTTGTCGACTACAGGGCTAGGGATTTCTGCCTTGTAGAGCTGCATACCACCAACACCGAGGAATGGAAGGATGGCTATGGACAGCACTATTATCCCCATCCCGCCAAGCCATTGGGTGAGGCTTCTCCAAAGGAGAATGCTCTTTGGAAGCGACTCAATGTCATTTAAAATCGAGGCCCCAGTGGTGGTAAAGCCAGACATGGATTCAAAAAAGGCATTAGTAAAATCAGGGATGGCGCCTGTCATCAGGAAGGGCAGGGCCCCAAACAGTGCGGCGGCCACCCACCCAAAGGTTACAATGGCAACGCCATCACGATGGCTAAGGTGGTTTCGGCCCCTTTTCCTTCCAAGCAAATAAAGGAATCCGCCAGATGAGAAGGTGATAAGGATGGCGGCCAAAAAGCCCTCTGTTTCGCCTTCCCTATGAAGAAAAGAGATCAGGAGGGAAGGCATCATTGAAACTCCCAAGAAGACGATAAGGATTGCCAAAAAACGAAAAATTATTGGGAAATGCATTTAGAAATATTCAAGTTTTACTGTAAGGAGTTTTTCAAGCTTTGGCACGGCCCCCCTCAACGCGAATATTATTAAGCGATCTCCAGGGCGCACTACCGTATCTCCACGGGGAATAATCACTTCATCGCCCCGCACAATCCCTCCCAATATAGCGCCTTTCGGAAACTTCACCTTTGAGAGAGGGGAGCCCACTATCTCAGATGTCTCCAGGGCCTCTGCCTCAATGGCCTCTGCATCCTCACCCTTGATGGGCGTGACCGATATTATCTTTCCCTTTCTTATGTACTGCAAAATGGCTTTGACCGCTGAAAGCCTTGTGCTGACAACTGTGTCGATTCCTATGGCGGTAAGGATAGGGATATAGCCCAGCTTGTTTACCCGGGTGATGGTTCGTTTTACCCCAAGTCCTTTGGCAAGAAGGGAGATCAGGATATTGTTCTCTTCGTCTCCTGTCAACACCACAAAGAAATCAGCCCCCTCAATCCCTTCCTCTTGAAGCAGGGCCTTGTCAGTTCCATCTCCGTAGATCACAGTAACCTTGTCCAGCTCCTCGGCCAAGGCTTCACAGGTAGTAGCATCCTTTTCTATGACCTTTGTGTAGATCTTTTTGTTTTCAAGGGCCCTTGCAAGGGCACGGCCGGTCTGCCCGGCTCCAACGATCACCACCCTTCTCAACTCTCCCTTGACCACATCGAACTTGGAAAGGGTGTATGCCACCTGGTCTTCACTGGTAACCACATAGATGAGGTCATCGGGCTCGATGGTATCTTCCCCCCGCGGCACAATGACCCGGTCTTCCCGCACGATGGCTCCAATCAGGATCTTGGTCTCCCCCTTTGTGAGGGAACGGAGCCGCTGCCCTGCAAGAGGCGAGTCCTCGCTAACGCTGAATGCTATCAACTTTACCCTGCCCTCGGCAAAATCTATGACCTCAGCTGCGCCCGGCACCTCCATCAGCCTAAGAATGGTTTCCACCATGGCTGACTGGGGGTTTATGATATGGTCGATGCCCAGGACCTTTGGGTTGAATATCTGGCGGTGCTCGAGATATTCCTCGTTTCGGATGCGGGCTACTTTGTGCATGAGCTGGTTCATGTTTTGGGCAAGGAGGCAGGCGATTATATTGACCTCGTCACTGTCGGTTGCGGCTATCAGCAGGTCCGCTTCCTTTATTCCAGACTCGGTCAGGACCTTGGGGCTGGTTCCAGAGCCCAACAAGGCCTGGATGTCCAGTTCTTCGGTGATTCGCCGGACTTTTTCAGGATCCTTGTCAATGAGGACGACATCCAGCCCTTCCTCTGATAGCTTTTGGGCGATGTTGAACCCCACTTCCCCTGCGCCGATAATTATGATCTTCATTTGTCAGATCTTTTTCCCGACACCCGCACAAATTCATACCGAATATACAATCTCACCGTGTTCCAAGTCAAAAAAATAAACTGAAATCACATTATCGCCATAGGTTGGGTCAGT